>JAQGLR010000430.1 GCA_028292765.1 Massilia sp.
AGCGCTTCAGGTAGGCCAGGCTCGAGTAGCCGGTGCCGAAATCGTCGACCGACAGGCGCATGCCCTGCGCCTTCAGGCACTGCAGGATCGTCACCGATGCTTCCGGGTCCGCCATCAGCATCGATTCGGTCAGCTCGAATTCCAGCAAACGCGGATCGACGCCGGCCGCGGCCACGATCGCGCGCACGGTCTCGGCAAAGCCGGCCTGGCCAAGCTGGCGCGCCGACAGGTTGATCGCCACCGGCGGGATGGAGGGCAAGGCGGGCAAGGTGGGCAAACTCGCCGACCAGGCGCGCAACTGGCGGCATGCTTCGGCGATGACCCATTCGCCGACCGGCAGGATCAGGCCGGTCTCTTCCAGGATCGAAATGAAGTCGGCCGGCGCCACCAGGCCGCGCTGCGGATGGCGCCAGCGCAGCAGCGCCTCGAATCCGGTAACCGCGCCCGTGACGGCGCCGGCGCCCGCGCCCTTACCCACGGCCAGGCGCACCTTCGGCTGGTAGTGCAGCTCGAATTCGCCGCGCTCGAGCGCCAAGTGCAGCTGGTGCTCGGTTTGAAGGCGCAGCGCCGCGTCGGCGTTCATCTCGGGGACGTAGAACTGGTAGTTGTTGCGGCCGCTGTTCTTCGCGCTGTACATGGCCATGTCGGCGCTTTTCAGCAGGGCGTCGGCGTCGGCGCCGTCGTCGGGCCAGGCGGCGATGCCGACGCTGGCCGAGACGAACAATTGCTGGCCCTGCAGCGCGAAAGGCTGGGCCAACGCGTCGACGATGCGCCGCGCCACGCGTTCGGCTTCGCTCGTATGGTCGGACTGCGCGCCGAGGGCGGGGAGCACTACCGCGAATTCGTCGCCGCCCAGGCGCGCCACCACGTCGTGCGCGCCGACGCAGTCCTGCAGGCGGCGTCCGGCCTGGACCAGCAAGGCGTCGCCGGCGCTGTGGCCCAGCATGTCGTTGACGCTCTTGAAGCGGTCGAGGTCGATGAACATCACGCCCGCGCGGCCATGCCGTGCCGCCGCGCCGGCGATCGCGTCCTCCAGGCAGCTGGCCAGGCGCCGGCGGTTCGGCAACCCGGTCAGGGTGTCGAACTGCGCCAGCCAGGTGAGGCGGTTCTTCGCGTCTTCGCGCTCGACGGCGCTGGCCAGGATGTTGGCCAGGCTGTTCAGGAAGGCTTCCTCGTCTTCCTGGAAGGTGCGCTGCCCCGGCGCGTACACGCCGAGGGCGCCGTAGAGGCGGTCGCTGCAGACGACGAAGGCTTCGATGCCGCTGCCGGCGTCCTGTGCGCCGAGCACCCGTGCGCTCCAGGCGCCGAGGCGGTCGTTCGACGCCGGGCCCGCCAGGTGGGCGAACGGGACGCCCATGACGCCAGCCGGAAAGCCGCTCGCCGCACGGGGCGTCGCGCTGCCGTCTTCCAGGTCGAAGCCGAACAGGGCGGCGTGGCGCACGGCGAGTCCGTCGCAGGCGAGCAGCGTGGCCATTTCGAACAGCTCCTGCAAGGGACCCGCTTCCAGCGCCTTGCGCCCCAGGCGGGCGAGCAGGCCCTGGCGTATGGCGCCGCGCACGATGGCGTCTTCGAATTGCTTGCGCTCGCTGATGTCGAAATCGATGCAGATGTATTTTTCGACGCCGCCCGCGTTGTCGACGATCGGGACGATCGTGCGCCAGCACTGGCGCTCGCCGCCCGGGGCCGGCACCGCCACCTCGCCGCGCCAGACCAGGTTCGACGCCGTCCAGCCGCCGCCGAGGCGCTCCAGCGCGGAGCCGACCAGCTGCTCGCGCGCGTAACCCGACTGGCGCATGAACTGCTCGTTGACGGCCGTCACGCGGCCGTCGCGGTCGACCTCGCAGACGATCGCCGCCTGGTCGAGCGCACTCTTGTGCTGGACGAGGGAATGCATCAGCGTGTCGATGCGCTGGCCGTACTGGTCGCGCATGCTGGCCGCGCTGCGGTTGACCGCCTGGATCGCCTCGCGGATCTCGAGCGGAGTGTCGTTGTTGAAGGTCTCGGCGCCGCCGTCCCCGGTGTCGCCGTCCGCCTCGTAGAAACGCAGGCGGCCGAGGTTGTGCAGCCAGCGCGAGAGCAGCCAGCGCGACAGGGCAAGCGCCAGGACCACCGCGACGGCAGTCAGGCTGAGCGTCTGCAGCACCAGCGCCCACAGCTGCGCGGCCAGCTTGCGTTCGTCGAAGGCCAGGCGCAGCACGCCATAATCCTTGCCGCCGGCCGACACGACGCGGTTGACGTCATACAGTTCGCTGCCGACGCGCCGCGTGAGCCACTCGGGCGCCTCCGTGGCGCCGGGCTCGAACGGCGCCTCGACCGAGATCACCCCGCCGCCGAGATCGGTGAAGGTGGCGTGCTTGAAGGGCGAGCGCACCATCATCCTTGCCAGGGTGCGCTTGACGGTGTCGTAGTCGCCGATCAGCGCGCTGTCCTCGACCGCCTGGGCCGCCACTCCGACCAGCGTGATCGCGTTGTCCCGCGTGTCGTCGACGTGCCGGAGGAACTGCAGGCGGTAGAACATGCCGAGGCCGACGCAGGCAAAACTGACGATGACCAGCCCGACCAGGGCGGTCATGCGGCCCGTGAGCGAACTCGGGACCAGGCGCACGCGGTCGATGGTGTTCAGCACGTGGCCACGCTCAGCGGGGGGTGGCGGGGGCGGCATCGTGGAAGCGGCGGTAGGCGTCGTAGTCGGCCTCGGTGGCGGCAACGAACGAGAGCGGCTCGCTCGCGCGCACCAGTGCCGAGGCATTTGCCAGGATCCTGCGTCCTTCCGGGTCGCGGCCCATGTTCAGGAAGGCATCGGCGACGGCTTGCACGTGCTGGCGCGGCACGCGGGGGGAGGCCATCAGCGCCAGGTCGTTGAGCGGGGGCGAGGTCCACAGCACGCGAAATGCCTTGTCCTCGCGTGCGCCGTAGCGCCGCGCCAGTTGCGAATGGGCGCCGGCCGCCATCGCCCGCCCGCTGAAGAGCTGGGCGAAGGCGGCGTCCATGTTGCCGGCGAAGACGACATTGACCTTGTGCTGCCGGCGCAGCAGTTCGGCATGGGGAATCTGATAGGCCAGCACCGCTTCCGGGCCCGAGAAGACGACGGTGCCGCCCGCCAGGTCGGCCAGGCTGCGCGCCGGCGAGTCGAAGGCGACGACGATCTGGCCATGCACGGGCGCGCGATCGGGGCGCGCGAACACCGTCCAGCCGAGTTTTGCACGCTCGGGGCTGAACAGGTGGTTGGTGAAGGCGAAGTCGACTTCGCGGGCCAGGACGAAGCTGGTCGTGTCGGCCGATGTGCGGCCGATTTTCAGGTTCAGCCGCACCCCGCTCTTGTCCGAGACGTAGCGCACGATCGGATTCCAGAAGCCGGCCGAGAGTTTCAGGTTGTACTGGTTGACGGGCGAAAACTGGTAGACCGGGGCATCGGCCGTCACCGTACCGGCGCCGGAGGCCGCAGCGGCCCATGGCAGGGCGAGGAGCAGCGTAAGGAACAGGGTGCGGAACAGGACAGGGCCGGCCCGGATGGTCATGCGCATGGTATGGGGAGCGGAGGGCGCCGTATCAGCGCGGGGAATCCGACTATAACATGTTTTGTAGGACAATCCCTACACGCAACTCCTCCTGCGGCGTGCACGGTCCTCTCGACAACGATACGGTTGTGCCGGGCGAGCGCTACCGACTCCCGATCAAAACTGCTCGTCCGCCTGCAAATACCGCCACTGGCCGACCGGCAAGTCGCCCAGTTTCACGCGCCCGATGCGCACGCGTTTCAGGCCGATCACCTTCAGGCCGACCATGTCGCACATGCGGCGGATCTGGCGCTTCTTGCCTTCGCGCAGGGTAAAACTGAGCTGGTCCTCGTTCTGCCAGCGCACCTTGGCCGGCAACAGGGGCTTGCCATCCATCCACAGCCCGTGGTTCAGCTTTTTCAGGTCGCTGTCGGGCAGCGTGCCCGGCTTGGTGTACTGCACCCGCACCAGGTATTCCTTGTCGATGGAGGTGGTCTCGCCGATCAGCTGCTTGGCGATGCGCCCGTCCTGGGTCAGCACCAGCAGGCCCACCGAGTCGATGTCGAGGCGCCCGGCCGGGACCAGCGAACGCAGCTGGGTCGGGTGGAACTGCTCGGGCGCCGGGTCTTCGGCCCAGCGGTTTTCCGGCTTGACCAGGGCCACCGCCGGCGTGTAGCCGTCCTCGGCCTGGCCTGACACGTAGCCCATCGGCTTGTTGATGAGGATGGTGACGCGTTTCGACTGCTCGGCCGCGGCCTGGCGCTCGACCGTGATGTGCTGGGTCGGCAGCACCTTGCTGCCCAGTTCGGAGACGACCTTGCCGTCGACGCGCACCCAGCCGCGGGCGATCCATTCATCGGCTTCGCGGCGCGAGCACAGGCCGAGTTCGGACATTCGTTTGGAGAGGCGGAGCGGTTCGGTCATAGGTCGGGAATAAGGCAATGAAGCAAAATGGATAAGTGAGACTGGATGGTTCAGATCGCCAGCGCGTCGAGCAGTTCGGTCTCGAGCTGCACCAGCACGCGGGGGTTGTTCAGGCTGGCGCCGTCGACGAGGAACACGTCCTCGACGCGCTCGCCCAGGGTCATGATCTTCGCGGTGTGGACGTCGATGCGGTAGCGCGCGAGCACGCTGGCGATCGCGTACAGCAAGCCGGTGCGGTCGTTGGCCCCGATCGACAGCAGGTAGAACTGGCCGCGCTCGTCGGGCCGCAGCTCGACGTGGGGGGTGACCGGGAAGTGGCGCGACAGGCGCGACAGGCGCGCGCGCGTGGCCGGCGGCAGCGGCGCCTGCGCCTGCAGCAGGCCGGTGAGCTCGTGCTCGATCAGGCTGATGATGTCGCGGTAGTTCTTCGCGAAGTTTTCCTCGGTGACGAGGAAGCTGTCGAGCGCGTAGCCGTCGCGCGTGGTGTGGATCTTGGCATCGAGGATGCTGAAGTTCTTGCGGTCGAAATAACTGCAGATGCGCGCGAACAGGTCCGGCTGGTCCTTCACGTACACGGCCACCTGCAGGCCTTCGCCGATCGGCGCCAGGCGCGCCTTCACCACGGGCTTGCTGCTTTTTAAACGGTCGTGCAGGCAGCGCGTCTGCCAGGCGATGTCGGAGGCGTCGTGGCGCAGGAAATAGACCACGTCGAGCTGGTTCCACAGGCCCTCGTGCGCATCCGCCGGCAAGCCGAACAGGCGCAGCGTGGCCAGGGCTTCCTGCTGGCGCATGCGCAGCTCGCGGTCGGCCGAATGCGGCTCGCCCCCGAGCACGCGCAGCGTGATGCGGTAAAGATCCTCCAGCAGCTTCGCCTTCCAGGCGTTCCACACCTTCGGGCTGGTGCCGCGGATATCGGCCACGGTCAGCAGGTACAAGGCGGTGAGGTGGCGCTCGTCCTTCACGACCGCGGCAAAGGCGGCGATCACGTCCGGGTCGGACAGGTCCTGTTTTTGCGCGACCTGCGACATCGTCAGGTGCTGCTCGACCAGGAACACGACCAGTTCCGTATCCGCCTCGTTGATCCCGTGGTCGCGGCAGAATTCGAAGGCATCCTCGCGCCCGAGTTGCGAATGGTCGCCGCCGCGGCCCTTGGCGATGTCGTGGAACAGGGCGGCCACGTACAGCAGCCAGCGGTCGCGGAAATTGGCGA
>JAQGLR010000449.1 GCA_028292765.1 Massilia sp.
ATGCTTCCTCCAGAAATATAAAAATAGACAGTTCGCTGATCTAAAGACAACGAAAATCACAGTTGTGAGACGATCTTCTGTCTCGGTTATTGTTCCAGCGACCAGACGTACTGTACTGGGACCCATGCCTGTTCAGGCTGACCGTTAACCATTGCCGGCTTGAAGCGGCATTTGCCGATTGCTGCCTGCGCTGCGCGGTCCAGGTCACGCGATCCACTCGATTTCTGAATCTTGGAATCGATCATCCGGCCATCGACGCCGATCAGGAACGAAATCGTCGTAGTGCCTTCTTCTTCGTTACGTTGCGAGGACTTCGGGTATTCCGGTTTCGCGCAGGTGCTGAAGTCGGCCACTGCCGCGGTACGGCTCGGACCTGCTGGTGCTGCCGGCGCGGCGGCCGGTGGCGCCGGCGGTGCCGGAGGAGCCAGGCTGGTCGTCGGTGGCGGCGTGTTGGTCGCGGCCGAGATCACGTTTTGCGGTGGCGGCGGCTGCTGCACCTGAACCTCGACCGGCGGGATGAACGGAGGCGGCGGGGCCTTCATTTCCGGCGGTGGCGGCGGTGGAGGGGTCTCCGGCGGCGGCGGCGGCTTCACCTCTTCGATCAACTTCGTTTCCACTGCTTCCTGCACCTTCGTGATCACCTTTGTACCGAGACCATTAAGGATCCCCCAGCCGACCAAGACGTGCAACAGGACCACAATGGTGATACCAGTGATGTTCTTCCCCGGTTCCTTCTCATGTGAAAAATTCATGCCTGCTTTCTCCAATACCAACTCTTTTTGTTGCTACTAAACCCACAAAACACGACGAAAAGACAAGGCCGCATCCGGGACATCGGCGAATTATACCTACGAATTCTTTTTTGCACAGGTATTTTTGAGGCGCCAAAACGCGCGTAAATGCCTGTAAAAACAGGCGTTGTTGCTCATCCGGGCGCACTCCCGCTGTGCAAAAAAGCGCAGCATAACGCTAGCTAAAATTACAACATTTCCGCTCGTGACTTGCGCACGGTACAACATGAGGAAAGATTGCTGCTTTCGCCGAATATTGCACGTCTATTTTGCTTTGTGGCAAATATCGTATAGTGCAATGCATGGCTTTTCGCAGACTATAGGCATTTTCGGTAAGGATGAGCGTTCGGCAGCGAACAGAAGCGGGGGAAAGCGGGGTGGGAGGTATGCCTGGAGGTGATGTAACGACAAAGACTTGATATGGCTCAGCAGGAAGGGTGCTTGCGGGCATGGACTAGCGGCTTGCCATGCCATGGGATGCTTCAGGGGGCAACGCTGCTTCCCCTGAATTGCTCACCATGCCCATGTTCCGCGTGGGCACAGGGTGCCCACCCTACCGGTGATGGCGCTTCTCGCGCCGGCAGTCGAGGAAGCTGACCACGTGGCCGGTCGTGTCCACCGTCTCGAGCCGCACGTCGAAGCCCCACAGCCGGGCCACATGCTTGAGCACCTCGTGGGCCTGGGCGTTCAGGGGGCGGCGCTGGAACTGGGTATGGCGCAGCGTCAGCGCGCGGTCGTCGCGGGTGTTGACCTGCCAGACCTGGATATTCGGCTCGCGATTACCGATGTTGTACTGCTCGGCGAGTTGCTGGCGTACGTAGCGATAGCCCGCTTCGTCGTGGATGGCCGAGATCGTGAGCTTGTCGCTGCGGTCATCGTCGAGCACGGCGAAGAAGTGGAAATCGCGGATCAGCTTGGGCGACAGGTATTGGGCGATGAAGCTTTCGTCCTTGAAGTTGCGCATCGCAAAATCGAGCGTTTTTTTCCAGTCGCTGCCGGCGATGTCGGGGAACCAGGCGCGGTCTTCCGCGGTGGGGTCTTCGCAGATGCGGCGGATGTCGCTCATCATGGCGAAGCCCAATGCATATGGATTGATGCCGCTGTAGTACGGGCTGGTTGCGGGCGGCTGATAGACGACGTTCGTATGGCTTTGCAGGAATTCGAGCATGAAGCCATCGCCGACGATGCCTTCTTTATAGAGTTCCTGCAAAATCGTGTAGTGCCAGAAGGTGGCCCAGCCTTCGTTCATCACTTGCGTCTGGCGCTGCGGATAAAAATATTGCGAGATCTTGCGGGTGATGCGCACCAGTTCGCGCTGCCAGGGTTCGAGCAGCGGCGCGTACTTTTCGATGAAGTACAGCAGGTTTTCCTCGGGCTCGAGCGGGAAGCGCGGCGGCGGGGTATTGCGCTCTTCTTCCTCGCGCCGCGGCAGGGTGCGCCAGAGCGCGTTCACCTGGGACTGCGCATATTCCTCGCGTTCCTTCTGGCGCGCCGCCTCCTGCGCCACCGACAGCTTGGCCGGGCGCTTGTAACGGTCGACCCCGTAATTCTGGATCGCGTGGCAGGAGTCGAGCAGGTCTTCGACGGCGTCGATGCCGTAGCGCTGCTCGCACTCGGCGATGTAGTTCTTGGCAAACACCATGTAGTCGACGATCGCCTCGGCGTCGGTCCAGGTGCGAAACAGGTAATTACCCTTGAAGAAGGAGTTGTGGCCATAGGCGGCGTGGGCGATGACGAGGGCCTGCATCGTCAGGCTGTTTTCCTCCATCAGATAGGCGATGCAGGGATTGGAATTGATCACGATCTCGTAGGCCAGGCCCATCTGGCCGCGCTTGTAGCTTTTTTCGGTCGACAGGAAGTGCTTGCCGAAGGACCAGTGGTTATACGACACCGGCATGCCGACCGAGGTATAGGCGTCCATCATCTGCTCGGCGGTGATGATCTCGAGCTGGTTGGGGTAGGTGTCGAGGCCGAACTTGCGGGCCACGCGACGGATTTCCTCGTGCGCGTGCTCGATCAGGTCGAAGGTCCACTCCGACTGTTCGGGCAGTGCGCGCGGATTGGTGCGGTCATCTGGCATATGCGTGCCTCGGTTACTTGGGCTGCTTCTTGAACAGCTCGCGGAAGACCGGATAAATATCGGCCGGCGTCACGATTTTCTGCATCGCGAAGTTGCTGTGGTGCGCCGCGACCTCGGTATATTGCTCCCACAGGTTCTGCGGCGGGCCGTCGGTGATTTCGACATAGGTGTAGTACTGGACCTTCGGCATGATGCCGTTGTTCAGCAGTTGCTTGCACAGCACGGAATCGTTGTCCCAGTTGTCGCCGTCGGACGCCTGGGCGACATAGGCGTTCCAGTCGGCGTTCGAATAACGCTCGCCGATGACTTTCTGCAGCAGGTGCAGGGCCGACGACACGACGGTGCCGCCCGATTCGCGCGAGTGGAAGAATTCGTCCTCGTCGACTTCGGCCGCGGCCGTGTGGTGGCGGATGAAGACGACGTCGATGCGCTCGTACACGCGCTTGAGGAACAGGTAGAGCAGGATGAAGAAGCGCTTGGCGGTGTCCTTGCGCGTTTCGTCCATCGAACCGGAGACGTCCATGATGCAGAACATCACTGCCTGGGT
The DNA here is from genome assembly GCA_028292765.1 of Massilia sp. Taxonomy (GTDB): domain Bacteria; phylum Pseudomonadota; class Gammaproteobacteria; order Burkholderiales; family Burkholderiaceae_D; genus Telluria. Next base: position 3,419 of record JAQGLR010000449.1, read on the forward strand.
GCTCGGTTTCGGCACCTTGATGCGGTTGCTGTAGCGCAGGTCGAACGGGTCGATGAAAGGAATGGCGTTGATGCGGGTGTGCAGGTGGTGCGCCTGGCGCCGCAGTTCGACCACGCGCGGGTCGTCTTCCGGCACTTCCGCGTCGAACAGGTCTTGCAGTTCCTGCTCGACATCGGCCAGCTTGCGGCGGCTCGGCCCGCCGACGGCGATGCGCCGCCCGAGCGCGCCGCGCAGCGAACGCAGCACGTGGATGTTCGAGGGCGTGCCCGATACGTTATAGCCCGCGCGCTGGGTCTTGAAGTCGACCGTCTGCGACAGCTGGGTCTTGATCATGTTCGGCAGCTCGAGGTCTTCGAAGAAATAGTTCATGAATTCTTCGCGCGACAGCTCGAAAATGAAGTCGTCTTCGACCGTCTGGTCGCTGTTGCCGGCGCGCCCGCGCCCGGACCCGCCACCGCCGCTGCGCGGACGGTTGAACTGGTCGCCTTTCTGGTATTCGGTGTTGCCGGGATTGATGGTCTCCCACACCCCGCCATGGGCGTGGCCGAAATGCGGCTCGCTGACGTCTTTGACAGGGATCGAGACTTTTTCGCCGTTCTCGACGTCGGTGATCGAGCGGCCCTTGATCGCGCGGCCGACCGCATCCTTGATCTGCGCCTTGTAGCGGCGCAGGAAGCGTTCGCGGTTGACGGCGGACTTGTTCTTGCCCTGCAAGCGTCGGTCGATGAGGTAAGTCAAAACATGCCTCCTGGTAAAACCCGCGGCGGACCGGCAGCGATGCCGGTCCCCTATCTTAATACGCAGTGTGCATGCGCGGGGTGCGCACGGCTGGCAGGGCGGTCAAAAATGCGCGGAACTAAAATGAAGAGCGCCGCTTTTCTTCCCCGCTTTTCCTCCCTTCCCACTCGCCTCAGGACGACTTCCTCACGCGCAGGTACCATTCGCACAGGAGCCGCACCTGCTTGGCGGTATAACCCTTTTCCACCATGCGGGCGACGAAGTCGGCGTGCTTGGTCGCGTCCTCGGCGCTGGCCTTGGCATTGAACGAAATAACCGGCAAAAGTTCCTCGGTGTTCGAGAACATCTTCTTCTCGATGACGGTGCGGAACTTCTCGTAGCTGGTCCAGGCCGGGTTCTTGCCGCCGTTGGTTGCCCGGGCACGCAGGCCGAAGTTGACGATCTCGTTGCGGAAATCCTTCGGGTTCGAAATGCCGGCCGGTTTCTCGATCTTTTCCAGCTCGGCGTTGAGCGACTCGCGGTCGAAACTCTCGCCGGTATCCGGATCGCGGAATTCCTGGTCCTGGATCCAGAAGTCGGCAAAGGTCACGTAGCGGTCGAAAATGTTCTGGCCATATTCGGAATAGCTCTCCAGGTAGGCGGTCTGGATTTCCTTGCCGATGAAATCGACATAGCGCTGCGCCAGGTGCTCCTTGATATAGGAGTGGTAGCGCTGCTCGAGTTCGGGCGGGAACTGCTCGCGCTCGATCTGCTGCTCCAGCACGTACAGCAGGTGCACCGGATTGGCGGCGACTTCGGTGTTATCGAAGTTGAAGACTTTCGACAGGATCTTGAAGGCGAAGCGCGTCGACAGGCCATTCATGCCTTCGTCCACGCCGGCGTAGTCGACGTATTCGTGCAGCGACTTGGCCTTCGGATCGGTGTCCTTCAGGTTCTCGCCATCGTAGACCAGCATCTTGCTGTACAGGCTGGAATTTTCCGGTTCCTTCAGGCGCGACAGCACGGCGAACTGGGCCATCATTTTCAGGGTGCCAGGGGCGCAAGGCGCCTGCGCCAGAGAAGACGTGCGCACGAGTTTTTCATAAATCTTG
>JAQGLR010000468.1 GCA_028292765.1 Massilia sp.
AACCTACTGCGCGTTACACTACGCGTTAGCGATGCTCGCTACGGTTTCTGGCTCTCCTGTCAGAGCTTCGACAACGCGAAGCCGCCTTTAATTCTTCTATTCTTTACAGGTCGTACAGGTCGTATTCACCCACTTTTACGATCTTGAGCGCATTGGTACCGCCGGCCTCGCCCATTGGCGAGCCCCAGGTGACGACGATGGTATCGCCAGGGCTGATCATGCCTTCCTTGATCAGGAGTTCTTCCGCCTTGCGCAGCACCGCGTGGCTGCCGCCTTCCTGCAGCAGGTGGAATGCTCGCACGTTCCGGTACAGCGAGGCTTTGCGCTGCGTCGTTTGTGACGGGGTCAGGGCGAAAATCGGGGTGTCGATGTTATGGCGGCTCATCCAAAGCGCCGTCGAGCCCGATTCGGTCAGGGCGACGATCGCCTTTACCGCCAGGTGGTGCGCGGTGAACAGTGTGCCGTAGGCAATCGACTGGTCGATGCGGGTGAACTGCACGTTCAGGAAGTCCGCGTCGAGCTTGTTGTATTCGGATTGTTCCGCCTCCAGGCAGATCGCGGCCATCATCTCGACGGTCTCGACCGGATACTTGCCCGATGCGGTCTCGGCCGAGGTCATGACGGCGTCGGTGCCGTCCAGCACGGCGTTGGCCACGTCCGACACTTCGGCGCGGGTCGGCACGGCGTTGACGATCATCGATTCCATCATCTGGGTCGCGGTGATCGCCAGCTTGTTCGATGCGCGCGCCATGCGGATCATGCGCTTTTGCAGCGCCGGCACGGCCGCGTTGCCGACTTCCACCGCCAGGTCGCCGCGGGCGACCATGATGCCGTCCGAGGCGTCGAGGATTTCCTGCAGCACGGGAATCGCTTCGGCGCGCTCGATCTTGGCGATCATCATCGGCTTGTGGTTGAACGGTTCGCCGGCGATATTCGCCAGCTGGCGCGCCATTTCCATGTCGGTCGCGCTCTTCGGGAAAGAGATCGCCAGGTAATCGGCCTGGAAGCTCATCGCGGTCTTGATGTCTTCCATGTCCTTGGCGGTGAGCGCGGGCGCGGTCAGGCCGCCGCCATGGCGGTTGATGCCCTTGTTGTTCGACAGCTCGCCGCCGACCTTGACCGTGGTGCAGATTTCGTGGCCGACGACCTTGTCGACAACCAGCACGATCAGGCCGTCGTTGAGCAGCAGCTTGTCGCCCGGCTTCACGTCGCGCGGCAGCGCCTTGTAGTCGAGGCCGACGCGTTCCTGGTTGCCCAGCTCGCCGTTTTCGCCCCATTTGGCGTCCAGGACAAACTTCTCGCCATTGTTCAGGAAGATCTTGCCGTCCTCAAACTTGCCAACGCGGATCTTCGGACCCTGCATGTCGGCCATGATCGCCACTTCGGTGCCGCATTCGGCGGCGGCGCGGCGCACCAGCGCGGCGCGGTCGATGTGGTCCTGGGCCCGGCCGTGCGAGAAGTTCAGGCGCACGACGTCGACACCGGCGCGAATCATTTTCACGAGGATGTCGAAGTCGGTCGACGCGGGACCGATGGTGGCAACGATCTTGGTGGCGTTATACAGGGGGCGCATGTGTGGAATCCTCGATTCTGAAAAGAGAAGCGCAGCCTCGAGGCTGCGCTGGGTGTTACTTCGCGTTACGCTGCAGGAGGATGTCGACCGCCGGCAGGGTCTTCCCTTCGAGGAACTCGAGGAAGGCGCCGCCGCCGGTCGAGATGTAGCCGATCTGGTCGCCGATCCCGTATTTCGCGATGGCCGCGAGCGTGTCGCCGCCGCCGGCGATCGAGAAGCCGTCGGAGCCGGCAATCGCCATGGCGAGGGTCCGGGTGCCTTCGGCGAACTGGTCGAACTCGAACACGCCGACCGGGCCGTTCCAGACGATGGTGCCGGCCCTGGCCACCTGTTCCGCCAGCATGGCGGCCGTCTTCGGGCCGATGTCGAGGATCATGTCGTCATCGCTGACGTCGGCCACGTCCTTGACGGTGGCGGCAGCGGTCGGCGAGAACTCTTTTGCGCAGACCACGTCCACGGGAATCGGCACCGAGGCGCCGCGCGCGCTCATCATGTCGATGATCTGTTTCGCTTCATTGACCAGGTCGTTTTCCACCAGCGACTTGCCGATGTTCAGGCCGACGGCCTTCATGAAGGTATTCGCGATGCCGCCGCCGACGATCAGGTTGTCCACCTTGCCTGCCAGGCTCTGCAGGATCGACAGCTTGCTCGATACCTTCGAGCCGGCAACGATGGCCAGCAGCGGACGGGCCGGCTGGCCGAGGGCCTTGCCGAGCGCGTCGAGTTCGGCGGCGAGCAGCGGGCCGGCGCAGGCGACGGGTGCGAATTTGGCGATGCCGTGGGTGGTGGCCTCGGCGCGGTGGGCGGTGCCGAAGGCGTCGTTCACGTACACGTCGCACAGCTTCGCCATCTTCCGGGCCAGCTCGTCGGCGTTCTTCTTTTCACCCTTGTTGACGCGGCAGTTTTCCAGCAGCACAACCTGGCCTGGTGCCACGTCGACGCCATCCGTCCAGTCCTGCTTCAGTTCGACCGGCTGGCCGAGCAGCTCGGACAGGCGCGCGGCGACCGGCGCCAGCGTGTCTTCCGGCTTGAACTCGCCTTCGGTCGGACGACCCAGGTGCGAGGTCACCATGACGGCGGCGCCGGCTTTCAACGCAGCCTCGATGGCGGGGATGGAGGCGCGGATGCGCGTGTCTTCGGTGATGTTGCCGGCGTCGTCCTGCGGCACATTCAGGTCGGCACGAATGAAGACGCGCTTGTTTTTCAGCGCATCGCGATCGATCAGGTCTTGCAAGCGGGTGAAACTGAGAACAGCGTCCATGTCGGCTCAACGGTGAATAGTGAGAAAACGATATTCTACATTAGCACCATTGTTAAACAGCACCAAAAACGTGCATAGTTCGCAACAGTGTGAACACCAGCATGCCGAACACGATGGTCTGCAGCATGTTGCGGCGCCAAAGATAAAAGGCGACCGACGCAATGCCCGCCAGCAATTTTGGATTCGACAGTTCAAGGTGCACCTGGCCGCCGGTGTCCAACAGCAGGTCAGGCCCGATGATCGCGGCGAGCGCGCAGGCTGGTGCATAGCGCAACATGCCCTGGATACGGGGCGGAATCGTCACCCGGTGGCCGACCAGCCAGAAGCCGCTGCGCGTCAGTAAGGTGGAGAGCGCCAGCGCCACGATGGTCGCCCAGATTTCCCAATCAGACATGACGCCCCTTTCGCTTTTCCATGAGACCCTCGACCGCCATGGCGGTCAGCATGCCCGCAAACACGGCCGCCAGCAGGCCCAGCTTATAGGGGAAGCCGTTGGCCAGCACCGCCACCGCGCCCGCGACCAGCACACCGCACAGGGCCGCGCTGTTGGCGATCAGCGGCACCGTAATGCACAGGATGGCCAGCGTGCCGGCAAAGCCGAGGCCCCATTCGGCAGGCACCGTGCTGCCGAGGAAGATCCCGGTCAGCGAGCCCGCCTGCCAGGCGGCCCAGTTCGGCAACACCAGTCCTTTTAGATAGGACAGCTTGCCGGGTACCGGCGCGGTCGTCGGGAAGCGTTGCAGGAAGATGGCCACCGTCATGTCGCCAGAAATATAGCCGTATAACAGCCGCTGGCGCCATGGCAGGTGCGAGAAATGCGGCGCCAGCAAGGCCGAGAAAATCACGAAGCGCAAATTCACCACCAGGCCGGTGGCGAAGATCACCCAGACCGGCGCATGCGCCAGGATCAGCGGCAGCGACGCCAGTTGGGCGGAACCTGCAAACACGAGCAGGGTCATACCGCAGGCCTGGAAAGCCGTCAGCCCGCTCTTGACCATGGCGACACCCACCACCAGGCCCCAGGCGGCGATGCCGAACAGCGTCGGCAACCCGGTGCGCAGCCCCTCCTGCCAGAGTGCGGGATGGTGGTGTTCGCTCAGCGTGGTGGTGGCTTGTACAGGTTCAGGCGCGTTCATGTCGCCTTCCTGCAACGGCTTCGGAAACGGAATGGGGAGATGTAAGGTGGACGATAAGGCATGAAACGCAGAAGCTTGAAGCTGGCAAATCCCACCAACCCCGCTGTGATCAATCCGTCATTCTACCGATCATTCCGAACCGCCGCCTGAATCCGTTAAAATCCTGTCTTTGCTTAATTTAGCCCGACGGAGAATTGCGATGAACGTAAAGACGATGCCAGTGGTGGAACTGGAAGCCAAGGATCTGCCGGCCCATTGCCCGAACCCGGCCATGACGCTGTGGTCGTCGCACCCGCGCGTGTTCCTGGATTTCGACCATGAAGGCACGGCCAAGTGCCCGTACTGCGGCACCCACTACCGCCTGGCCCCGGGCGTGGCCTTCAAGCACCATTAATCCAGCCGCGGCAGGCCTGCCCTGCCGCCCGCCATGACCTATAGCGCTCCCAAGTGGCTGCCCGGCGGCCACCTGCAGACGATCTACCCCGCCACGCTGATGAAGAAGCTGGCGCTCGCCCAGTTTGGGCTCGCCTACCGGCGCGAGCGCTGGAACGTGCACGATCCGCTGCTGGGCGACGATTTCGTCGATGTCGACTTCGTCGACGGCCAGCCCGGCAAGCCCCTGGTGGTGCTGTTCCACGGGCTGGAGGGTTCGTCGAACAGCCATTACGCGCGTTCCCTGATGGCCGCGCTCGCCGCACGCGGCTGGTCCGGCGCCGTGCCGCATTTCCGCGGCTGCTCGGGCGAACCGAACCGAACCGCGCGCTTTTATCACTCCGGCGACGCCGCCGAGATCGGCTGGATCATGGCGCGCCTGCGCCAGCGCGCGCCGGGCCCGCTGTACGCCGCCGGCGTCTCGCTCGGCGGCAACGCACTGCTGCGCTGGTTAGGTGAAACCGGCCACGCTGCCGATTTCGTCACGGCAGCGGCCGCCATCTCCGCCCCGCTCGACCTGGCGCGCGGCGGCGAAGCCCTGTCCTCGGGCCTGAACATGCTCTACACCCGCATGTTCCTGCAAAGCCTGAAGCCCAAATGCCTGGCCAAGCTGGAACAATTCCCCGGCCTGTTCGACCGCCAGGCCCTGCTCGCCGCACGCGACCTCTACGCATTCGACAACGTCGTCACCGCCCCGCTGCACGGCTACCGCGACACCGACGATTACTGGCACCGCGCCAGCGCCCGCCACGTGCTGCACGACATCACCGTGCCGACGCTGGTACTCAACGCCCGCAACGACCCGTTCCTGCCGGGCGTGCACCTGCCATCGACCGCATCGAAAGCCGTCACGCTCGACTACCCGAATGAGGGCGGCCACGTCGGCTTCCCCGCAGGCCCCTTCCCGGGCCGGCTCGACTGGCTGCCGGGCCGCATCCTCGCCTTCTTCGACGGAACAATCCGCGCGCCGAACGGCCCCGAACTGTGCGAAGCTGGCACCTATGGATGACATCGTAAAACAGGCAATGGCCAAGTGGCCGAACGTGCCGCACTGCTACGGCTGGCTGGGACTCGACGCGCGCGGCGGCTGGCGCATGCGCGACGAAGCGGCGCAAGCGGCCAACGCACCCGGCGACCGGCTGGCGAATGGCACATTGGTCGGCTTCATCAACCGCAATTACCAGCACGACGAACGGGGACGCTGGTTTTTCCAGAACGGCCCGCAGCGCGTGTTCGTGAACCTGGAAAGCACGCCCTTCATCGCGCGCACCGACCCTGCGCTCGGCATGCTGCTGCAGACGGGCGCTGCGCTGGAAACGATCGAACGGCTCTATCTCAGCGAAGCCGGGGACGCCATCGTGCAGGCGGGCGACATCATTGCCCAGGTCGACGACCGCGACGTGGCGCAATTGTTTGAAGGATTGGCGTTGGACGGCAAGCCGGCCGGCGACGAAGCGCTGCTGGCCTGGCTCGGCGGTGATAGCAGCGGCGGCGGCACCCTGACCCTGCGCTGGCGCGACGCCACCATCCCGGTCGAGCGCATCGCCGGCGACGAATTGCCGGAGCGCTTCGGTTTCGTGCGCGCGCCCGCCCCGCCTGCCGGGGCCTGACGCACTCCTTGCGGACGGGCCGAGGGGCGCTTGCTTGCCTTACTTGCCCTTCTCTTCCTCTTTTTCCTCTTTCTGGCGCGCCTTGATTTCGCGTTCGCGCGCGTCGATGACGGACTGCTCGTAGAACGACACGTCTTTCGCCTTGCGCGCAAAATTGAGCTGGTCGACGGCTGCCGGCAGCGCGCCGGCCAGCACATACGACTCGGCCAGCGCCATGTGCTGCAGCGCGACCTTGCCCTGGCTTGAATAGGCTTTGGCCAGCAGGTCGTAGAGTTTCGGATCCTCGCGGTAGAGCTGCACCTGGTCGCGCAGGTAGCGCGTGGCATCCTCGGACTTGCCGGCAGCGATCATCGCATTGGCGTACTGGCGCGCCAGCGCGCGCGACAGCGGATACTGGTTCGTGGCTGCCTCGGCATCCTTCAATGCCTGCTGCGCCACCTCCTTCGGTTGCCCCGCCGCCAGCTTGATCTCGAGATCGAGCACGGCGAACATGGCGCCGCCATCGCTGGCGGGCGCGGCCGAGAACACGCCCGGTTTCGGCTGCATGCTGGCGCGCGCCTTGTCGAACCAGGTGCGGGCCGAGGCCAGGTTGCCTTCCTTCAGCGCCAGGAAGGCCAGGCCGTACTGGGCCGCGGCCTGCTGTTGCCGGTGCTGCTGGGCCAGTTGCGTCTCGAACGCGGTGCGCGTATCGCGGCGCGCCGTCGTGCCCATATCCTGCAACACACGGGCGCGCGCCTTGGCCAGGTGGAATTCGATCGAGTCCGGGCGTTGCCGGTAGGGCGTGTCGCGGATGCGCGACTGGATGTCGACGATCCGCTCGCTCGTCAGCGGGTGGCTGCTGAGGAAAGCGGGAATTTCGCCGTACACCTTGTTCACGCTTTGCAGGCGCTTGAAGAAGTTCACCATGCCCGAGGTATCGTAACCGCCGGCACTCATGATCTGGAAGCCGACCCGGTCGGCCTCGCGCTCGGCATCGCGGCTGAAATTAAGCTGGCGCTGCACCGCCAGGCCCTGCCCGCCCATCAGCACGCCCATCGCCGCATCCGGGCTGGCCTTGGCGGCCAGCGCGGCGAGGATCAGCGCGGCCAGCGGCAACAGCACATCCTGGCGTTGCTGGCCGAGCATGCGTGCGATGTGGCGCTGGGAGACGTGGCCGATCTCGTGCGAGACCACCGACGCCAGCTCGGATTCGGTCTGCGCAGCCAGCACCAGCCCGGTATGGATGCCAATAAAACCGCCCGGCAGCGCAAACGCGTTGATGGCGCCGTCGCGCACCGGGAAGAAATGGAAGTCCGCATTCGTTTCGCCGCGCGCACCGGGCACGGCATCGACCAGGGCGCCGCCGAAATTGTTCAGGTATTCGGAAATCGCATCGTCGTCGAGGTAGTCGCGGTCGCGGCGGATCTCGCGCATGATTTCCTCGCCCAGCTTGCGCTCGACGACCGGCGACAAATCCTCGCGCGCGGTGTCGCCCAGCGTCGGCAGGCGCATGGAATTCGGAACATTGTTCAGCGGCTGGGCGTGCGCATTCGCACCGGCGAAACCGGTCGCGGCCGACACGGCAAGCACGGCCAGCGAACGGCGCCAGCGGGCCAGGACAGGCAGGGGCGCGGGATGGGTCATCGATTTCACGATGCTATGATAACCCCATCGGGGCGCACCTTGCCGCAGCCTGAAACACTTTCTTACCCAAGCATACCAACACGACCATGACCGACTCTCACCCGACGCCCGGCGCCGACCAGCTGACCCATTTCGACGCTACCGGCCAGGCCCACATGGTCGACGTCGGCGCCAAGAGCGAGACGCACCGCGTGGCGGTCGCGGCCGGCACGATCCGCATGAAGCCCGAAACGCTGGCGCTGATCCAGTCGGGCAACGCCAAAAAAGGCGACGTGCTCGGCATCGCCCGCATTGCCGCGATCATGGGCGCCAAGCGCACCAGCGACCTTATTCCCCTGTGCCATCCGCTGGCGCTTACCCGGGTGGCGGTCGATTTCGAGATCGATGTGGCGGCCAGCTGCGTGCACTGCCGGGCGCAGGTCGAGCTGGTCGGCAAGACCGGGGTCGAGATGGAGGCGCTGACCGCGGTGCAGGTCGGACTGCTGACGATCTACGACATGTGCAAGGCGGTTGACCGGGGGATGGTGATGACGAATGTGCGGGTGCTGGAAAAGCATGGCGGTAAAAGCGGGGACTGGACGGCGGCGGTGTAAGGCCTTGATTCCTCAGGATTTCCCAGTGGGAAACTCGCGACACTTGGTGACAATCCGGGAGTTGATAAATAGTTGCTGCGAGTCCATACTCTCACTCACGACGCCAATACCGCCGTCGCAAACAATCGTAGCAACCCAGGATTCTGTATATGCGCATGTTTGTTCCGACATTGGCAGTTCTGGCATCGTTGACCGCTTGCGGCGGCGGGGAGGAGGAGGACGCCAGTAGCAAAGTGTTTAAATCGATGGGCACACTGCAGTGCAGCGGTGGTGGCGTGTCCCTGGCGGCCCTGCAAGCGCAGCTGGCGGCTGCCAAGGTCCTGACGCGCTCTGCCGCGTGTGGCACGGATGGCTTGGCCAATTCGACCGTATGCGGTAGTCCGGACGGCAGAATCGGCATCTTCGAGATTTCGCCCACCCAAGCCGGGGCAGCTGCCGCAGCAGGCTTCGCGCCCTTGAGCACCTTGCCGACGGCCAGGACAATTCCTTGCGCCTGAACGGCGTACCGGGCTGTCAAGCTGCAAGGACAGGGCCCGGCACCGGCTGAGGCCATCCTGCGCCCTCCCTTGCCGCTGTGCCGGTAACGGCCTGCTTGAGGGAATCTGAGGAAACAGGCAGGCGGTTCGATTCTTGCACCACTGCCCACCTGAGGGAATTCAACGATGAAAACCGGCGTCGCGGTCGTTCTTGCTTGCCTGCTGCAGATGCCGGCCTACGCATGCGATAGCGGCCAGAACAATATCTGCCAGGACGCGACAACGCCCCTCGCTGTACCGCCTCTTGCTCCCGCCCTTTCCATCAGAGAGCTGCTGCGCCCCGCCACAGACCGGAGCCTGTCCATGGCTGACCTGCAAACCCGAGATAAACGCGCCCGGTTGGCAGGCGGTCCCGTGTACGAGTCGGCGTTCGCACGCGCCATCGCTCGCGCGGCGAAAAGAAGTGCGGCCGAGCTTGCCCTGGAAGCGGCTACCAGGATCATCATCATGTGCCAGAAGGAGCGCAACCCTGCCTTGACGACGCCGTTTTTCCGAAGCGACAGCCAACAGGCGCATTGCTTCCGGTATTAAACCGGCACGTTTCGACAGCCTTCCTGGCCGAGCGAAACGGCCTGCTCCGCTGGGCATCCATCGGCGTTCTTTGACGCATGGCATGTTAAATTGCTGGCTTGCCGCGGCACGACCGCGCACGAGAACAAACTCCGAGACATGCTTGAAGAGGAATCGATGACATTACGCTTGGCTTTATTGGTGACGGCCCTGGCTGCCGCCAATGCCGTTGCCGCTCCACGCGGCCTGACGGTGGAAGACCTGGTCAACCTGGAACGCGTCGGCAGCCCGGCGGTTTCCCCGGACGCGACCCGTGTCGTCTACACGGTGCGCACCACGAATATGGACAAGAACCGCGGCCACACCAGCCTCTGGATCGCCGGCCTGGACGGTAAAGCCGCACCGAAGGCGCTGACCCAGCACGACAGCAGCAGCACCGACCCGGAATGGTCGGCATCTGGCGATGCCGTGTATTTCCTGTCCACCCGCTCGGGCAGCTCGCAGGTATGGCGCCAGGATGCGGTCGGTGGCGAGCCGATCCAGGTGACGAACCTGCCGCTCGACGTCGACAACTTCCGGGTGTCGCCAACGGGCGAGCGCATCGCACTGAGCATGGCCGTCTTCCGCGATTGCGCCGACCTGGCCTGCACCAAGGGCCGCCTGGACGCGCAATCGAAGAACAAGGCAAGCGGGCGCGTCTATGACCGCCTGTTCGTGCGCCATTGGGATACCTGGGCCGATGGCCGCAATGCCGTGCTGTTCTCGGCGCCGCTCGATGCGAGCGGGCGCGTCAGCACCGCACCCGTCAGCCTGTCCGGCTCGCTTGACGGCGACGTGCCCTCGAAACCCTTCGGCGACCGCGAGGAATACCGCTTCAGCCCGGACGGCAAGACCCTTGTCTTTTCTGCCCGCATTGCCGGCAAGACCGAAGCCTGGTCGACCAACTTCGACCTGTACAGCGTGCCCGCCCTTGGCGGCGCCGCGCCGCGCAACCTGACCGCGGATAACCCGGCCTGGGATGCGAAAGGCGTGTTCTCGCCGGATGGCCGGACGCTGGCCTACCTGGCGATGACCCGCCCCGGCTTCGAGGCCGACCGCTTCCACATCGTGCTCATGGATGTGGCAAGCGGCAAGAAGCGCCGCCTGGCCGGGAGCTGGGACCGTTCGGCCGGCGCCCTGCAATGGAGCGCGGACGGCAAGACGCTCGTCGTCGATGCGCAAGACGTCGGCCAGCACCGCCTGTTCGCGATCGACGTGGCCAGCGGCAAGGTCAGTGCGCTGACCGGCAAGGGGGCGATTGGCGCCTTCGACATGCGCCGCGACACCATCGCCTTTACCCACGCGACGCTGGCCTCGCCGGCCCAGCTGCATACGATGACACTGCAGGCAAATGGGCAAGCGGGCAAGCCGCAGCAACTGACTAGCAACAACGCGCAGAAGCTGGCCGACGTGCGCTTCGGCGAATTCGAGCAGTTTTCGTTCGCGGGCGCCAACGGCGATACGGTTTACGGTTACGTGATGAAGCCCTGGAACGCGACGCCGGGTACCAAATACCCGATCGCCTTCCTGGTGCACGGCGGCCCGCAAGGCAGCTTCGGCAATGCCTGGAGCTACCGCTGGAATCCGCAGGTGTATGCCGGCGCCGGCTACGCCGCCGTGTTCATCGATTTCCACGGATCGACCGGCTACGGCCAGAAGTTCACCGATTCGATCAGCGGCGACTGGGGCGGCAAGCCGCTCGTCGACCTGCAAAAAGGCCTGGAGGCGGCCGTGAAAAAGTTCCCCTGGCTCGACCGGGAACGCAGCTGCGCGCTGGGCGCGTCCTGCGGCGGCTACATGATGAACTGGATCGAGGGCAACTGGCCGGACGCCTTCAAGTGCATCGTCAACCACGACGGCGTGTTCGACACGCGCGGCATGGCCTATTCGACCGAAGAGCAATGGTTCACCGACTGGGAAAACGGCGGCCCGTATTTTGCGGTTCC
>JAQGLR010000471.1 GCA_028292765.1 Massilia sp.
GCGCACATTTCCCTGCCTGACCCTCTCGCTCGCCCTGCTTGCATGCGCCGGCACTGCGGGCGCGCAAACATCAACGCCGCCTGCCCGGCCGCCGGTAACGGAGCCGATCGAGGCTGGCAGCGACGAGCCGGCCACCCCCATCGAACCGCGCCGCGGCACCCAGATCAACGAAAAGCGCAACAACGGCCAAGTCACCGAAATTGAAGTGCAAAGCGGCAAGAGCCACTACATCATGCGTCCGAACCAGCCCGCCGGCAACGCGCAGGCGGGCGACGCCCAGAGCAGCGCGTTCCGCGCGCCGCAGTGGCAGGTGCTGGAATTCGACATGAACGCAAAACGCAAGGCGGCAGCGGAGGCCGAAGCCGCCGCGGCCGCTGCCGCGGGGACCGCCCCGGCAGCCGCAGCTTCCGCCAGGCCGGCGAGCCCGGCCAGCGATGCCGGGAAGGTCCCGGCGGCAACTGTCCCGATGTTGCGCCCGGCCGACATCCCGCCACCGCCGCCGCTGCCGACAACCCGCTGACACACAATTATCATCTCATAGCCGCTTGCCGATCCGGGCGCAGCCGCCCTGATCAGCAGCTCTTCTACCTCTCGCCGACTTCCTCGTTACTCGCATAATGGCAGTTTTCACCGCGGTCACGCTCGATGACCTCACCCAGTGGATGGATCAGTTTCCCCTCGGCCGGCCAGTGGCCCTCCAGGGCATTGCTTCCGGAATCGAAAACAGTAACTTTTTCCTGACCACGGAGCGCGGCGCCGAACGCGCCGACTATGTGCTGACAGTGTTCGAGAACCTCGGTTTCGAGCAACTGCCCTTCTACCTGCAACTGATGCGCCACCTGGCCGAGCGCGGCATTCCGGTGCCGGCGCCGGTCGCCAACGCACGCGGCGACCTGGTCGCCGCCTTGCAAGGCAAACCGGCGGCCATCGTCAGCAAGCTCGACGGCAGCTCGCAGATGGACCCGCAGCCCGCGCACTGCTTCGAGGTCGGCGCCATGCTCGCCCGCATGCACCTGGCGGCGCTTGACTTCCCGCTGGCGCAGCCGAACCTGCGTGGCCTCGACTGGTGGCAGGCCACGGCGCCATGCGTCTTGCCGTATTTGTCGCCGGAAAACGCGCGCCTGTTGCGGGACGAGGTCGCGTACCAGGCCGGCTTTGCCGCCCTTGAACCCTACGCACGCCTGGCGCGCGGCCCGGTGCATGCCGACCTGTTCCGCAATAACGTCATGTTCGTCGGCGAACGCCTCTCCGGTTGCTTCGATTTCTATTTTGCCGGGGTCGACACCTGGCTGTTCGACCTGGCCGTGACCGTCAACGACTGGTGCATCGACCAGGCGACCGGCCGGCTCGATGAACCGCGGGTGCGTGCCCTGCTGTCCGCCTATGCCGCGGTGCGCCCGTTCACCATTGACGAGGCAAAAGCCTGGCAGCCGATGCTGCGCGCCGCTGCGCTGCGCTTCTGGCTGTCGCGCCTGTACGACCTGCACGTGCCACGTGCCGCAGAAATGCTGACGCCGCACGATCCGACCCATTTCGAGCGCATCCTGCGCGACCGCATTGCCAACCCGGCGCCGGGCTTGGCCAACCACGAATGAATAACATGCCCGCAATCACTGGCTGGAACTGGCTGAAAGAAGGCACAGGCTTGTTCCGCAAACAACCGGCCGCGTTGACCACCCTGCTGTTCGCGAACATCCTGATCAGCCTCCTGATCGGCGCGGTGCCGCTGCTCGGGCCGATGGTGGCCTTCATCCTGATCCCGTCGTTCTCGATGGCCTTCATGAAGGCCTGCCTGATGATCGAGAACGGCGAACGCGTGACGCCGGTCGTGCTGCTGACGGGCTTTCGCAAGCCGGTGCTGGGGCAGTTGTGCAAGATCGGCCTGATCTACCTGGGCGTATCGGTGCTGCTGACGCTGCTCGCACGCTTTTCCATCGATCTCGAACTCATGCGGCAAGTTGCCCAGCCGGACGACCCGAAAAACGTCCCGCAGATCGCCGGCTGGGAGTTCGTCAAGATGTTCGCGCTGTCGGCCCTCAACGTGAGCGTGCTGATCGCCCTGTCCTTCGCCGCGCCGCTGATCTACTGGCAGCGCATGTTGCCGGGCAAGGCGATCTTTTACAGCTTCTTCGCCGTTCTCAAGAGCGCGCGCGTGTTCCTGGTGCTCCTGATGAGCTGGTTCGGGATCCTGCTGGCGCTGTCCGTCGTGATCGCCCTGCTGATGGGCGGCTCGGTCCTCGGACGCGTGCTGGTGATGTGGCTGATCTTCCTGTTCATCCTGCTGCTGCAGTGCGCGATGTATGCGGGGTACCGGCAGATTTTCGGGAAGCCGGTCGAGGCGGCGAACGGGCGGGTGAACCTGGACAAGTAGGGTGGCACCCCGTGCCCACGCACGGGGAACATTGTTGGCGCTTACCACGACACAAAGTTACAGTTACGATCCACCAACGGGCCACGATCAACGGCTGACCCGTTCCAGCTTCGCCACCGACAAATCGAGCACCTTGACGCCCGACGGGCCGAAATTGATCTGCGCCCGCGCCGCGCCGGCGCCGCCTTCGATATTCACGATCACGCCCTCGCCGAACTTGGCGTGCGCCACCGTTTCGCCGATGCGCCAACCCGAGCCGCCGGCCGACTTCTGGGTGAGTTGCTGGGCGATCTTGTTGTCGCTGCCGCCATTCCGGAAGGCGGTGTCGTCCCAGGCCGTGGCCGCCTTCTTGTTGGCGAACCAATGGCTCTGCACGCGCGGCGAGAGCCACTTCAGCGCTTCTTCGGGCAGTTCGTCGAAGAAGCGCGACTTCATGTTGTAGCGCGTCTGGCCGTGCAGCATGCGCTGCTGGGTAAAGCTCATATATAAACGCTTGCGGGCGCGCGTGATCGCCACGTACATCAGGCGCCGCTCCTCGTCCACGCCGTCGAGTTCGCGGGCGCTGCTTTCGTGCGGGAACAGGCCTTCCTCCAGGCCGGTGATGAAGACCGCGTCGAATTCGAGGCCCTTGGCGGAGTGCACCGTCATCAATTGCATCGCGTCCTGGCCGGCCTGGGCCTGGGCGTCGCCCGCTTCCAGCGAGGCATGCGACAGGAAAGCGGACAGCGGCGACATGACCGACGGCAGCGGCGCGTCGGCGTCCAGGATCTCGATGCCGTCCTGATACACGACAGCGTCGCCGGCCTGCGCCTGCGATGGCGGGCCCAGGTGGGCCGGGGCGAACTGGCCGAAGCCTTCTTCCTGCACGAACTGGGTCGCCGCGTTGACCATCTGCTCCAGGTTTTCGATGCGGTCGGCGCCTTCTTTTTCGTTGGCGTAGTGCGTCAGCAAATTGCTGCGCTCGAGCACGACGCGCACCATTTCCGGCAGCGCCAGCTGTTGCGTTTCGAAGCGCGCGCCCTCGACCAGCTTCACGAAGGCGCCCAGCGACGTGCCGGCCTTGCCGGTCATGTAGGGCACCGCCGCATACAGCGAGACGCCATAGGTGTCGGCGGCCATTTGCAGCTGCTCGATCGAGCGCACGCCGATGCCCCGCGTCGGGAAATTCACCACGCGCAGGAAGGCCGAATCGTTGTGCGGGTTGTCCATCAACTGCAGGTAAGCGATCGCGTGCTTGACTTCGGCGCGCTGGAAGTAGCGCAGGCCGCCGTAGACGGTGTACGGAATGCCGGCCGCAAACAGGGCGTGCTCGATGACGCGGCTTTGCGCGTTCGAGCGGTACAGGATGGCGATTTCGCTGCGCGCCACGCCCTCGCCCATCAGGCTTTTCGCTTCCTCGATGATCCACTGCGCTTCCTCGAGGTCGGAGGATGCCTCGTAGATGCGCACCGGCTCGCCCTGCCCGGCGTCGGTGCGCAAGTTCTTGCCGAGGCGCTTGGTGTTATTCGCGATCAGGTAGTTCGCGCTGTCGAGGATGTGGCCGTGCGAGCGGTAGTTCTGCTCGAGCTTGATCAGGTTTTGCACGCGGAAGTCGCGCTCGAAGGCCTGCATGTTGCCGACATTCGCACCGCGGAAGGCATAAATGCTCTGGTCGTCGTCGCCGACGGCGAAGATGACGCCGCCCATGCCTTCGTTATGGCCGGCCAGCAGTTTCAGCAGATTGTATTGGAGGTCGTTCGTATCCTGGAACTCGTCGACCAGCACGTGCTTGAAGCGCATCTGGTAGTGCTGGCGCAGCGGCGTGTTGCGCGACAGGAGCTCATAGGCACGCAGCAGCAGCTCGGCGAAATCGACCACGCCCTCGCGCTGGCATTGCTGGTCGTACAGCGCATACAGCTCGACCATCTTGCGTTCGATCGGGTCGTAGGCCTCGACCTTGTCGGCGCGCAGCCCCTGGTCCTTCGCATTATTGATGAAGTACATCAGGTTCTTGGCCGGATACTTCTCGTCGTCGACATTCGCAGCCTTGAGCATGCGCTTGATCATCGACAGCTGGTCTTGCGAATCGAGGATCTGGAACGACTGCGGCAGCGCGGCGTCGCGGTGGTGCGTGCGCAGCAGGCGGTTGCACAGGCCGTGGAAGGTGCCGATCCACATGCCGCGCGTGTTCACGGGAAGCATCGTCGACAGGCGCGTGAGCATCTCCTTCGCCGCCTTGTTGGTGAACGTCACCGCCATGATGCCGGCGGGAGACACCTGCCCTGTCTGGATCAGCCAGGCAATGCGGGTCGTCAGCACACGGGTCTTGCCCGAGCCGGCGCCAGCCAGGATGAGCGCGCTTTGCGATGGCAGCGTAACGGCGGCCAATTGTTCAGGATTGAGGTTGTGAAGGAGATTCATGCGGCCATTATACCGCCGCGATTTACTGTATGCCCATCCAGTCCCGCAACGAAAGACGGGAGCGGTGAAAGAATATTTCACAAATGTCCACTCGATGAAATATTGTTTCCTCGCGCTTGCGCTCGACCTGGACAAGCCGGTAACTGATTACCCGAAATAATTAGAATGTTTCCGCCACCAAAAGTTTCACCAAAGATGGCATCTCTCAGCAACTGCACTTAACTCATCAGTAACAGCACGCAACTTCTCCCGCGCGCCACCTGTTCAGAAATTGGCTTAACTTAACGACAAATACGCGAACTACTGCGTGGCCCGCTTCGACCCTACCATTTCAAGCCTGCGGGTCTGTACGCGCTCCGGGTCGGGCCTTTTAGTTTGCCGCAGCGTACAGGCCTGTTTTTTGCCAAAAGGAGATTCACATGCTAAATCGAGTGGTTACTGTCGCCGCCCTTGCAGTCGGCGGAATGATGCTGTCGAAGAAAATGAAGCAAAAAAGCAACTCGCACGGCGATTCGTCGATCATCGAGTCGATCGAAGTGAACGTGCCGGTGCGTACTGCCTACAACCAGTTCACCCAGTTCGAGGACTTCCCACAGTTCATGAAGAGCGTGAAAGAAATTCGCCAGCTCGACGACAAGCGCCTGCACTGGAAAGCGAATATTGCTGGCGAAGACAAGGAATGGGATGCGGAAATCACCGAGCAGACGCCTGACAAGCGTATCGCCTGGCGCAGCATCGGTGGCGTGCATAACGCCGGCGTCGTCACCTTCCACAAGATTTCGGACACGGTCACCCGCATCACGCTGCAAATGGACTACAAGCCGGACGGCGTGCTCGAAGCCATCGGCGACGCCCTCGGCGCCGTGCGCATGGAAACGCGTGCGAACCTGTCGAACTTCAAGGAAATGCTGGAAGCGCGCGGCTCGGAAACGGGTGCATGGCGCGGCAAGATCAACGCGCATTAACGGCCACGCGCCGCTGAGGCGGCGCGATGTCAGTCAGTGACAGCAAATCGATGCCGCCCGGGTTCGCCTGGGCGGCATTTTTTGCGAACGCGTTTTCCAGGCCCGTTACCAGACCCGGCAGCGCTTCGCCGCCACCATCGGCTGGCCCTTCCTGCACTGGAATGCCCGCTCGAACTCCGGCATGTTGATCACGACGCCATTGACCCGGTATTTGCCCGGGGAGTGTGGATCGGTCACTGCCGTCACGCGCAGGTTTTCCGGGCGGTCGTTTTCGCAGGCCCACTGTGCGTAGCCGACAAAAAATCGCTGCTCCGGCGTCAGGCCGTCACGGAGCAGGCCCTCCTTTGGCTGGGCTTGCTGCGGCATGCTCGCCATCTGCGTCTTCCAGGCCATCCAGCCGAGGATCACGCCGCCCAGGTCGGCGACGTCTTCACCCAGCGTCAGCTTGCTGTTGATCTTGATGTCGTCGACCACCGTGTAGCCGGCGTACTGGTCGGCGATGCACTGGGCGCGCTCCTTGAATTCCTTGCCGTCCTTCTTCGTCCACCAGTCTTTCAGATTTCCTTTGGCATCGAACTGGCGGCCCTCGTCATCGAAGGCATGGGTCAATTCATGGCCGATGGTGCCGCCGGTGTTGCCGTAGTTCGGCGCATCGTCCATTTTCGGGTCGAACAGCGGCGGCTGCAGCACGCCGGCCGGGAAATTGATGTCGTTCATCTGCGGGTTGAAATAGGCATTCACCGTCGGTGGCGTCATCAGCCACTCGCTGCGGTCGAGCGGCTTGCCGATCCTGGCCAGCTGGCGCCGGTGCTCGAACAGCGTGCCGCGCACGACGTTGCCGGCGAAGTCGTTGGCGCGCACCTCGTAGCTCGAATAATCGCGCCAGGTGTCCGGGTAGCCGATCTTGTTGGCGATGGCGTCCAGCTTCTCGCGCGCGCGCTTCCTGGTCTGGGGGCTCATCCACTCGAGCGACTCGATGTCTTTCGCCATCGCCTCCTCGACCTGGCGCGTCATGTGCAGCGACCTGGCTTTCAGTTCCGGCGAAAATGCGCGGCTGACGAATTCCTGGCCGAGCGCTTCGCCCAGTTGGGCGTCGACCAGCTGCACGCAGCGCTTCCAGCGCGGCTGCTGGCGCTCGACGCCGCGCAGCGTCTTGCTGAAGAAGGCGAAATGCGGCTCGTCGAATTGCGGCGACAGCGCCGGCGACATGCTTTCCAGCACATGCCAGCGCAAATAAGTCTTGATCGCCGCCAGGTCGTTCGCGCGCAGTTGCTCGCCGAACGCCTTGAAGAATTTCGGCTCGGTGACGTTGAAGGACTCCAGGCCGGGCTGGCCGATCTCCGCCAGGTAGGCATGCCAGTCGAAGCCCGGCGTCATCCGCTGCAAGCGCTTCAGCTCAAGCTTGTTAAACAGTTTATATGGATCGCGCTTCTCGACCCGGGTCAGCGAGGCTTTGGCGAGCGCGGTCTCGATGCGCATCACGGTCGCCGCCGAGCGCTTCGCTTGCCTGGCTGACTCGCCAATCAGGCCGAACATGGTCGCCAGGTGGGCGGAATACCTGGCCCGGATCGCCTTCGAGCGCGCATCCGTCTTGAGGTAATAGTCGCGGTCCGGCAGGCCCAGGCCGCCGCCGCTGGCAAAGGCGATCACGCGGGTCGAATCGCCGAAGTCCTGGTTCGAACTGAAGCCGAAGAAGAAATCCTCGCTCGACAAGGTGAGCTGCAAGGCGGCCAGCACGCGCGGCAGTTCCTGTTTCGAGCTCATGGCGTCGATCTGCCCGAGCCAGGGCGTCAAGGGCGCCGCACCACGCGCCGCGATCGCGCCCTCGTCCATGCAGGCGCCAAAATAGTCGCCGATCTTTTGCTGGGTGGCGTTACGGCCGTTCTTTTGCCGCGCCAGGCCATCGAGGATGCCCCACAGGTAGCGCTGGTTGTCCTGCGCCAGCTTGCTGTAGACCGACCAGCGCGCCTGGTCGGCGGGTACCGGATTGTTCTTCATCCAGCCGCCGCAGGCGTACTGGTAGAAGTCGACGCAGGGGTCGGCGCCCTTGTCCATCGAATTCACGTCGAGGCCGGGCGTGTAGGGGAAGGAAGTGGCCGGACGTTCGGGCGTGGCCTGGGCGGACGCCGGGGCAAACGCGGCGGCGGCGCCAAGGATGGCGCTCCATAAGGCAAGGCGGGTGAACTGATGCATGGGATGGCTTCGAAAGGTGATTCTTCATGCTGACATAGAAATATTGGCAAGGCAATATTGGTCACTTGTCGCACATGCATGCGGACGAACTTTGATAAGCTCGGTCCCATCCTTCGACCCGGAAATACGATGCCTGAACTAATCAAACTTGGAAGCCTGTTCGCCTTCACCGCGCTGGCGGAAATCCTTGGCTGCTACCTGCCCTGGCTCGTGCTCAAGGCGGGCAAGCCGGCCTGGCTGCTGCTGCCGGCAGCCCTGTCGCTGGCCCTGTTCGCCTGGCTGCTGACGCTGCACCCGGCCGCGGCCGGCCGCACCTACGCGGCCTACGGCGGCATGTACATTGCGGTGGCCCTGCTGTGGCTGCGGTTCGTGGACGGCATCCCCCTCAGCCGCTGGGACCTGGGCGGCGCGGCGCTGGCGCTGGCGGGGATGGCGGTCATCGCCCTGCAACCGCGGGGCGCGTGAGGGCAGTTCAGTCGCCCGGCCCTTCGCCCGGCATCGTGTCGGCCATCAGGCGCAATTCTTCCGGGGTCAGGTCTTCGGGCTTCTTGTCCGCCAGGCCGTCGGTCGTGTCGGCCTGGGCGCGCTCTGGCTGCTGCTGCGGTTGCTGTTGCTGATCGTTCTGCTCTGCTTGCTGTCCCTGCTGTTGCTGCTGCTGATCGGTTGCCATGCTGTGCTCCTTGACGAAATCGATAAACGAGAAACGAGAAACGAGTTTGGCACAGCGCCATTTCCCGCGGCGCTAGGCATCAGGGGTGTCTGCGCTACCATGCACGCACGCTTACTCATCCGAAACTTCATGCGCCCCCTGCCGACGATGCTCACCCTGACGCTGCTCGCCGCGTCCGCCAACGCGGCGCCCTTGCCCGCACCCGAGGCCGCGGCGCTGACTGCGCAACCCGCACTTCCCGGACCACCCGATCACCCTGCGCATGCTGCTGACGCACCGGTCCTCGCTGCGCGACGACGGCGGCTTCAGGTGGGACCCGGCCGTCGACCTGCGCGAGGTGCTGCTGCCCTGCGGCCGCTTTCATGGCAAGGGCGCCATGTGGTCGAAGACCGCCGCGCCGGGGCAATTTTTCGAGTACGTGAATGTCAACTCGGGTGTGCTCGCCACCGTCATGGAGCGCGCCGGCGGCGAGCGTTTCGACCGCCTGATGCGCCGCCTGGTGTTCGATCCGATGGGAATGAAGGCCGGCTTTTACCTGGCCGACTTCGCGCCCGCCCGTATCGAGGATGTCGCGACGCTGTACCGCAAGCGCGAAAAGGATGGCGGCGAGGTATGGGACCCGCAGGGCCCCTGGATCGCCCAGTCCGACGACTTCGGCGTGGCCCCGCCTTCCGCGCCGCCGGGACTCGACAGCTATGCCATCGGCACCAACGGCACGCTCTTCGGGCCGCAAGGCAACCTGCGCATCTCCGCCAGCGAGCTGGCGAAGGTCATGCTGATGCTGATGAACGGCGGCCGCCACCAGGACAAGCAGATCCTGCAGCCGGCGACGGTCGCCGCCATGTTGTCGCGGCAGTGGACCCTGGACCGTGACGGCGTTAACGGCAACGCCGACAGCGACAACTTCCGCGGCCTGTACCACGCCTGGGGACTCGGCAACCAGCACTTCACCGATGCCAGCCTGGTGTCGAAGGGCCGCGCCCGCGGCCACCTGGGCTGGTCGTGGGGATTGAACGCCCTGTTCGTCTTCGACCCGGCTCGAAAAACGGCATGATTTATATCGCCAGCGGCGTCGGCGCCAACCCGGATTCGCAGCCGGGCCGGTTTTCGTCGGAGGCGCGCTGTACCGGGGTGCGATCAGCCGCGGTGGCGCGAGGCCCTGAGGCCAAGGCGGGAAGCTCGGCCTCACGGCAGTTGTTTGCCGGCGCGCAGCCGCTCGATCGCCCCCACGATCGTCGCCTCGGTTTCCACTGCCTCCGTGAACCCGGCGCGGCGTATCTTGCCCATATCCGACACCATGTCGAATTCGGTATTGAAGACGAAGTCGCCGAACCACCAGCCGACCAGCTTTTCAATCGGCTGCGCCTGCAAGCCGTGGCGCTGGACCAACTGCTCCCAGGCGCCGGCCATCAGGGGCATCTGCTTCGCCAGCGAAAACGGCTGCGGCGGCCCCACTTCCATCTCGAAGGCGCCGGCCACCCGGCGCCACACGCGCTCCCAGCGGAACGGTTCGTTGACCAGGTTGAAGGCTTCGTTGCGCGCCGCCGGATCAAGAGCGGCCCAGGCGCTTGCGCGCGCCATCCAGTTCGCATCCGTGGTCTGCGCCAGCACGCCGTCGTACACCTTGTGCGTGCCCGGAAAGCGCAGCGGCACCCCGGCGGCGCGGCTCAAGGCGGCAAACACCCCCATCACCATGACGATGTTCATCGGGTTGCCGGCGATGTCGCCGACCACCACGTCCGGGCGCAGGATCGACCAGTCGAACGCGCCCGCCGCGCTGCGCTCGCGCAGCAGGTCTTCCTGGGCATAGTAGAAGTTGGGCGCCAGGTGGCGCGGGTCGTCCTCGTAGAAGGGGGCCCGGGTTTTGCCCAGGTGTACCCCGTACACCTTGGCCCCCTGGTAATGGACCACGCGCTGCAGGGGCGCGCCCACCGCCTTCAGGCCGTCGAGCAGGTTGCGCAGCATGCCGCCGTTGATCCGCTCTTCATCCAGCAGGTCGGCGCCGCCCTTCAGGGCCGCATAAAACACGTGGGTGGTGTCGCGCGCGCTCGCCAAAGCCTGCTGCGTCGCCCGCGCGTCGAGCAGGTCGGCCCTGATGGTCTCCACGCCTTCCACGAAGGTGCGCGGCAAGGCGCGCACCTTCCACTCCGGCCGCCCTTGCAGTTCGCGCACGACCGCGTTGCCGATGATGCCGCTGGCGCCGACGACCAGCGCGCTGTACCTCGTATTCATCGTCTTCCCTCCCCGTGAAAAGATATCTGCCCGAGGATAAACGCTCGGCGCGGCGCATGCCGTCCGGGAGGGCTGCGCTTACAGTGCGGCAGCAGCCGCCATGCGGCGCCGTTCGTGGCGCAGCACAAAGGTTTGTACGGCGCCGACCGCTGCCGAGGCCACCCAGTACAATCCCAGGCCGGCCGACAGTTTCCACAGGATGAAAGCGGTCACGAGCACCTGCACCACGACCATGAACATGGCCGGCCCGCCTGCCGCCGATGGAAAGTAATACGCCGAGATGGCCGTGAGCAGGAGGACGATGGCGGTGAGCGCGGCGTCCGGCGTGGCCAGGCTTTTCATCCACAGGAATGGCCCGGTGCCCGAACTGGCATTGCTGATGGCTTTATACAGCAGGCCGAATACCGGCAACTGGACCAATAAGCCGATAAAACTCGAACGATCGATGACGTGCGCGCCGTTCGCCTTGTATAAAGCCGAGATGGCCGCGAACATTTCCGCAGGTTTGGCGGCGAGGCGCTCCTTGATGGCATCGGCCTGCGCTTGCAGTGCTTTTATTTTCTGCTGGTTCGACAGCATCTTGCGCGACAGGCGCAGGGTCAGTGGGAGCAGCGCCAGCCGTACCGAGAGTGCCAGGACAAGAATCGCCCAGCCCATGTTCCCGTCGAATAGCATGGCAAGGTGGGACATGCTCGAGGCCAGGATGTCGTTCATTTCGCGCTCTCTCGTTGATTAATAAAGAATTATTTGTCATGATTCTACTCAGATATTGTTACTAAAAAACATGCAATTACCGATGCGCTACTTCGGTTTTCTGGAAGTCATTCGGAAGACCACCAGCGCACTGCTTTTCTAACAGAGGAATCGAATGCTGCCTGCCCGTCCCTTCGCCCGAACCGCTTTGCTCAGCCTGCTTGCCGCGGCGCTCACCCTTCCCGCCACGGCCGCCGAGCCGGCCTGGGTCACGAAAAGCAATACCAATGCCAAGGTGTTGCTGAACGTCCTCGCCAAATACTCGCCCGAAAGCGCCAGCAACCTCGGCGTGGAAGGCTACGACGAGCAGATCATGGACCTGTCGCGCGACCAGTTCGACGCCACCAACCGCGACCTGCGCGCCGCCATCGCCGAGCTGCAGAAACGCCTGCGGGTTGAAACCGACAGCAAGGTCAAACAAGACCTGCAGATCCTGATCGACAAGGCCCAGGACCAGCTCGAGACGGCCGCCCTGCAGCGCAAGTACTTCATGCCCTACCACGACCTGACCCGCATGATGTTCGGCGTGGTGCGCTCGACGCTCGATCCGCGCATCCCGAAAGCGCGCCAGCAGGCGCTGCTGGTCCGGCTCGACAAGTACGCCGGGCTGGCCAAGGGCCACCGGCCGGTGACGGAACTGGCGCAGGAACGCTTGCAGGAGCGCTTGAAAGAGGCACGGAAGGCGAACAGGAACCTGCTGGGGCCCTACAAGGGCGAGATCGAACAGTCGATCAACGACGCCCCCACCCTGCTCAAGGGCATGCGCGAGCTGCTTGCGAAGAGCGAATTGACAGGCTGGGAACCACGCTTCGCCGCCCTGGAAAAGCAGCTGACGGCCTACAACGCGCGCGTGAAAGCGGAGATGCTGCCGCGCGCGCGGGTGGATCACCGCCTGCCGCCGGAAGTCTATGCCGACAACCTGAAGAATTTTGGCGTCGACATCAGTCCGCAGGAACTGATCGCCAAGTCCCTGACCTCGTTCGCGGAAATCCGCAACCAGATGCAGATCACGGCCAACCTGATCGCAAAGGAGCGCGGCTTCAAAAACGCCGACTACCGCGCCGTCATGCTGGAGCTGAAGAAGCAGCAGATCCCGGCCGAGCAAGTGATGCCGCTGTATGCCGAACGCCTGGCCGCGCTGGAAAAGGCAGCGCGAGACCAGCGCGTGGTCTCGCTCCCCGAACGCAAGGCGGTGATCCGCCTGGCGACGATGGCCGAGAACGCGGCGCAGCCGGCGCCGCACATGAGCCCACCGCGCCTGATCGGCAATACCGGCGAGTACGGCGAATTCGTGCTCACCACCGGCATGCCGCCCGACGCCAGCGGCAAGCGACTGGTGTTCGACGACTTCACCCACCAGGCGGGCACCTGGTCGATCACGGCGCACGAAGCGCGTCCGGGCCACGAGATGCAGTTCGCGAAGATGATCGAGACCGGCGTCTCGACGGCGCGCGCGGTGTTTGCCTTCAACAGCGTCAACGTCGAAGGCTGGGCCCTGTATGCGGAAGCGGAAATGCAGCCCTACGAGCCGCTCGACGGCCAGCTGTTCGCGCTGCAGGCCAGGGGCATGCGCGCGGCGCGCGCCTTCCTCGACCCGATGGTCAACCTGGGCGAAATCACGCCCGAGGGCGTGAAGGTCTTCCTGATGCAGGACGTCGGCCTGTCCGAGGGCATGGCGACCCAGGAGGTGCAGCGCTACACCTTCCGCGCGCCGGGCCAGGCCACCTCGTACTTCTATGGCTACCAGCGGCTGATGGAAACGCGCCAGGCGGCCGAAGTCGCCCTGCGCGGCCGTTTTGATCGCCAGAAGTTCAATGATTTCGTGCTGGCGCAGGGGCTGGTGCCGCCGGCGCTATTGCGCAAGGCGGTGATGGAAGAGTTCGTGCCGTCGCAGCAGAAGTAAGGGCCCGGATAAAACCTGGGTCTCAACCGCGGCGTGGCGCCGGACGCGCCAGGCCGCTGGCGACGGCGTCCTTGATGATGCCGCGCACCGTGCGGTCGGCAAGGGCGTGCTCCGCTTCCATCCGCTCGCCCAGCGCTTCCATCTTCTTGCCGAGCGCCTCCATGGGCTTGCCGGCGTCTTCCATCTGCTTGCCGATGGCTTCCATCTTCGTGCGGTTCAGGGTCACGGAGGCGAGCGCCATGTCGCTGCCGAGCGCGCCCATGGCCTTGCCGTGGCGCCCCATTTCCTCGCCGTGCTTTTCCATCTCACGGCCCAGCTTTTCGGTGGGCGCCCAGGCCTGGCGCACACGCGAAAGCAGCGCCGTGTCCTGCACGATGTATTGTTTGCCGCCCTTGCGGAACCAGAGGAATTCGCCCTGCACGTTGCGCTTGAGGTCTTCGAGCTTGGCGTTATCTGACTTGCTGCCGCTGGTCACGCCGTCACGCGCCCCCGGACGCACGAGCGCATACGGCTCGCCGCCCTCGGTGCGGTGCATGCTGCGCACCTGTTGCAGAGGGTCGCCCGGGGGCGACGCGTTCACGGACAGCAGCGGCGCCGCGCAGGCGGCGGCCCCGGCGCTCAGCAGGAGCGCATAACGGATGGTGCGGGATGCGAAAGGAAAGCGGGTTGTCTGCATGATGTCCTCCATGGGCCGTTTGGCAATGGAATCACTGTAGAAGAACCCCGTGCCGCCTGCCGGCGCCGTGCGATGAACGGTCGCTTTCGCGGAACAGGCGACAAATAATGAGAAAAATGCGGCCCTGGACCAAGAATGCCTGACAAACCCTTCCGCTTGTTTCGAGAGCAACAACCTCGGACCGTGGCCCTGATCGACAAGGGCAGCGTGGTGATCACGCTGCTGCTGGCTGGCTATTTCTGCAAGAAGCGCTCACTCCGGCCAAGCCGGCGGCAGCGGTTTCATCGTGGTGGGCCTGCTGGTAATCGCGCGCGGATGATCCGTTTGCGTGCTCAAGCCGTCCGGCGTGTCTGCTACACTGATTTGTTCATTGAGCCAGCATAGTGCACCCGATTGATCCAGACTCCTGCCCCCGACGGCCTGCCGCCCGTGCTTGCCGGTCCTATCCTGCGCCGCCTCGAGCCGGGCCGCCTGGTGCTATGGCTGGTCGGCAGCGCGCCGCTCGACCTGACCCTGGTGCTGGCGCCCAAGGCAGGCGCGCCCCGGCGCTTGCTCCTGGACGCGCGCCGCTGTCGTGTGATGCGCGTCGGCCGCCACGCCTGCGTGCACCTGATCGATGTCGCGCTGCCCGAGCCGCTGCCGCAAGACACGATCATCGAGTACGACCTGCTCATCACGCAGGGCGATGGCAATGAGGCCGGCATCGCGCATTGGGCGCCGCACCTGCTGCACGCCGGCGCGACGCGGCCGAACATGGTGCTGCGCAGCCGCAGCGACAATATCCTGTTTGGCTCGTGCCGCAAGCCGCATCATCCCGCGCGTGACGGCCTGGCGCGCGCCGACGCCTTGTTGGCCGATCACGTCGAACGGGCCGACGAGCGGCCGGCCATGCTCATGCTGTGCGGTGACCAGGTGTATGCCGACGATGTGGCGGGCCCGATGCTGGCGGCGATCCACGCGCTGATCCGGCGCCTGGGCCTGTATGGCGAATGCCTGGAAGGCGCGGTGGTCGCCCACAGCGAGGCGCTGTACCGCCATCAGGCCTGTTACTACCGGCGCGAAGAGCTGCTGCCGGCGTTCAAGTCCAACGATGCGCTGCGTGACCGCTTCTTCGGCGGCAGCGAAAAGCCAATCTTCACCACGGCAAATGCGCACAACCACCTGGTAACGCTGGCCGAGGTGATGGCCATGTACCTGCTGGTCTGGTCGCCCATGCCATGGCAGCTGGTGGCCGATGCGCCGGCGCCCGCGCTGGAGCCCGGACATGCAGCCCGCTGGCGGCGCGAGTCAAAGGCGCTGGTGGGCTTTTGCCGCGACCTGCCGCAGGCCGCGCGGCTGCTGGCGCACGTGCAGACCCTGATGATCTTCGACGACCATGACATCACCGACGACTGGAA
>JAQGLR010000022.1 GCA_028292765.1 Massilia sp.
AGTAATTGCGAGCGGCTACCTGGTGCGGGTCCTGCCGTTCGCGGTGCCGCTGCCGCTGGTGCAGATCAGCCTGGGCGCCGTCATCGAGGGCGTGTTCCAGCACGGCGTCACGCTCGATCCCGACATCTTTTTCCTGCTGTTCCTGCCGCCGCTGCTGTTCCTCGACGGCTGGCGCATCCCGAAGGTCGGGCTGTTCCGCGACAAGGGCACCATCCTCGAACTGGCCCTGGGGCTGGTCGTCTTCACCGTGCTCGGCGCCGGCTTCCTGATCCACTGGCTGGTGCCCGCCATGCCGCTGCCGGTGGCCTTTGCGCTGGCCGCCATCGTCGCCCCCACCGACCCGGTGGCCGTGGCCTCGATCACCGCGCGCGTGCCCGTGCCGCGGCGCCTGATGCACATCCTGGAGGGCGAATCGCTGCTCAACGACGCGACCGGCCTGGTGTGCTTCCGCTTTGCCGTGGCCGCCGCCGTCACCGGCGCCTTTTCGCTGGCCAGCGCTTCCCTGACCTTCCTCTGGGTGGCGCTGGCCGGCGTCGCCTGCGGCGTCGCG
Source organism: Massilia sp. (assembly GCA_028292765.1). GTDB lineage: Bacteria > Pseudomonadota > Gammaproteobacteria > Burkholderiales > Burkholderiaceae_D > Telluria. The sequence goes on from JAQGLR010000022.1 coordinate 551, forward strand.
ATCACCCTGGCGGCCTCGTTCGCCCAGCGCGTCATCAGTGCGCGCGTCGGCGAGGAGCCCGGTTCACCGATCCTGGTCAACCTGCTCATCCCCTTCGGCGCTTATCTCGCGGCCGAGCATATCGAGGCCTCCGGCATCCTCGCCGCGGTCGCCGCCGGCGTCACGATGAGCTATGTGGAGCTGTCCGGCCGCGCACAGGCGACGACGCGCGTGCGGCGCGCCGTGGTCTGGGACACGGTGCAGTTCGCGCTCAACGGCGTGATGTTCGTGCTGCTGGGCGAGCAGTTGCCCGACATCGTCGAGCGCGCGCTGCGCAACGCCGGGCCGGATGCACGCATGACGCCGCTGTCGCTGCTCGGGACAGCGCTCACGATCAGCCTGGTCCTGATCCTGCTGCGCCTCGTCTGGGTGTGGGTCTCGCTGCGCCTGACGCTGCTGAACGCCCGGCGCCACGGCCAGCAGGTATACAAACCTAACTTCCGGCTCGTGATTGCGACGTCGCTGGCCGGCGTGCGCGGCGCGATCACGATGGCCGGCGTGCTCACCCTGCCCTTGACGCTGCCCGGCGGCGCGCCCTTCCCGGGGCGCGACCTCGCCATCTTCTACGCCAGCGCGGTGATCATCGTGTCGCTGCTGGTGGCCAGCATCGGCCTGCCGCGCGTGCTGCGCGGGCTCGAAGTGCCGGAAGAATCGCTTGAAGCAGCCGAGGAAGACCGGGCCCGCCACGACGCGGCCATGGCGGCGATTGCCGCGATCGAAAAGGCCGGCCATGGCCACCTCGACAAGGAGGTCGATGCCGACGTCTACGCCAGCGCGATCGACCATGTGCGCGGCATCTACGAGCACCGGCTGGGCGCCGGCGGGACTTACGATCCGGCGCGCACGCGCGTTGCCGAAGAAGCCGAGCGGGAATACCGGCTGGCCGCGCTGCAGGCCGAGCGGCGCGCGATCCTGGCGCTGGTGCACGGGCGCACGCTGTCGGACGAAACCGCGCGCAAGCTGCTGCGCGAGATCGACCTGGTCGAGGCCCGCTACCGCTGAGAGCGCCTGACAAAGGTGAAGCCGCACGCGCTATGCGCGCGCCCCGCCATGGCGGCGTTGCACCGCCTTGCCCTGGGGCTTCGTCAGGCGCTCTGACCTTGCGTGCGCTCCCGAACGGAGCGCCCATGCGGGAAGCGTAACATCGGCCGGGCATGTTCCACTCCCGGATGCCACCATCATGACCCTCGACGACAGCTCCACTGGCGATCCAGCGCCGCTCAGCGATCCGCCCACCGCCGCCAGGGCGGCCGGTTTGCGCTACGTACTCGACGACAGGCCGGGCATCCGGCGCGAGCGCGAGGGCGACCGCGAACGCGAACGCGGGAGTTTCCGTTACTATTCCGCCAAAGGCGAACCGGTCGACGACGAGGCCACGCTCAAGCGCATCAAGTCGCTCGTCATTCCCCCGGCCTGGACCGAGGTCTGGATCTGCCCGCAGGCGAACGGCCACCTGCAGGCCACCGGGCGCGACGCGCGCGGGCGCAAGCAATACCGCTACCACCCGAAATGGCGCAGCGTGCGCGACGAAGCCAAGTACGAGCGCATGATCAACTTCGGCCAGGCCCTGCCCCTGATCCGAAGCGAGGTCGACCGCGCCCTGAAGCTGCCGGGCCTGCCGCGCGAAAAAGTGCTGGCCACCATCGTCTACCTGCTCGAGGCGACGATGATGCGGGTCGGTAACGAGGAATATGCGCGTACCAACAAGTCGTTCGGCCTGACGACCCTGCGCAACCGCCACGTCAAGGTGGACGGCAGCGACGTCGAATTCCGGTTCCGGGGCAAGAGCGGCGTCTACCACAAGATCCACGTGCACGACCGGCGCCTGGCGCGCATCATCCGCAACACGCGCGACCTGCCGGGCCAGGAACTGTTCCAGTACATCGACGAAGACGGCGAAACCCACAGCGTCGATTCGAGCGACGTCAACGACTTCCTGCGCAGCATCACCGGCGAAGACTACACGGCCAAGGATTTCCGCACCTGGTCGGGCACGGTGCTGGCCGCCCTCGCGCTGCAGGAATTCGAGAAATTCGATTCCGAGACCCAGGCCAAAAAGAATGTCGTGCGCGCCATCGAATCGGTGGCCGAGAAGCTCGGCAACACGCCTTCGGTCTGCCGCAAGTGCTACGTGCACCCGGCGGTGCTCGACGCCTACATGGACGGCGCCGTGCTCGAAGCCCTGCGCGAGCGTACCGAACAGGAGCTGAGCGACGACCTGCACGCGCTGCAGCCCGAGGAAGCGGCCGTGCTGGCCATGCTGCAGCAGCGCCTGGCGCGCGATGTTGAGACGACCCGCGAGGCGCCGGCGAAGGCGCGCACCGTACGCAAGGCGGCCTAGCCCTGACCCGGATGAAAAGGAAATTCAGATGAGCAAAGTCAAGGATTCACCCGAACAATTGCAGGAAGGCCGTACCGGCATCGAACTGGTCGCGCGCTTCGAACACCAGGTGACCGGCGTGACGGTGTCGGAGGACAACCGGATCTTCGTCAATTTCCCGCGCTGGACCGAGGACACGCCGGTGTCGGTGGCCGAATTGCTGCCGGGCGGCGGCCTCAGGCCCTACCCGGATGAAGGATGGAACGCGTGGCGCAACGCCAGGAAAGACGAGCTGGCGCCGAACGAGCATTGGGTCTGCGTGCAGAGCGTTGTCGCTGATGGCCGCGGCAGCCTGTGGGTGCTGGATCCGGCCGCGCCCGCCCAGAGCCATGTCGTCGCGGGCGGACCAAAGCTGGTGCGCATCGACCTGGCCTCGAACGAAATCGTGCAAACCATCGCTTTCGATGAGGACGCGGCGCCCCAGGGTTCCTACCTGAACGACGTGCGCTTTTCCCCGGATGGCGCGTTCGCCTATATCACCGACTCGGGCGTGCAAGGAGCGATTCTCGTCGTCGAGCTTGCCGCTGGCCGCGCGGCGCGCGTGCTCGACGGCGATCCGTCCACGCAGATGAAAAAAGGACTCGACGTCAAGGCCGATGGCAAGGTGCTGCGCCGGCCCGACGGGCGCGGCGTGGAGTTCGCGGCCGACGGCATCGAGTTGTCAGGCGACGGCGCCTGGCTGTACTGGCAGGCGATCAAGAGCGACACGCTGTATCGCATTCCGGCGAGCGTGCTGGCCGGCGCGGGGATGCGCGGCGAGGACGTGTCCGGCAGCGTCGAGCCGTTTGGGCATAATGGGGTGAACGACGGCCTGCTGTTCCTGCGCGGCACCAAGCGGCTGCTCCTGACCGCCTTGCAGGAAAACGCGATCAAGATGCGCGACCTGGACGAAGGCCCGGACGCGCCACTGCGCACCCTGGTGCAGGACGAGCGCCTGCGCTGGCCGGACACCTTCAGCCAGGGCCCGGACGGAACGGTGTATGTGACGACCTCGCACATCCAGGACTCGAGCTTCTTCAAGCCGGACGCTCCGGCGGCGCTGCCGACCGAACTGTGGAAGCTGTGCCCGCCTTGACGGAAACGACTTAGCGGAAGCGGTAGGTCGTCACCTTCCAGCTGCCGTCCGCCTGGCGCATCGGGACGACCGTCTCGATGACGCCGGCGCGGCTGGCGAAGTCGGTCGCATACTGGATCACCACGTACTCGCCTTCGGGCACGCCTGGCAGCGTGCGCGTGAAGACGCTTGACGTCTGCCTGCGCGACTTCACTGCGCCAAGGGGCGCACGCACCGACTTGCCGACGTCGATCCAGGCCTCGCGCGTGACGGCCGCAGTCCGGGCGCCCGTGTCCGCGCTCGACGGTGCCGGGGCCGCAGGCGCCGCTGCGGGCGCCGCTGCGGGGAGGGTCGACTGCGCATGGGCGGCAGGAACGGCGGAGGCGGCAGCCGCCATGACGAGTACGGCAAGAACTTTCACGACAATCTCCTTCGGTAGCGCCATGCAGCGGCGGGATTGGTCATCATTTCAAACCTGGCGAGGGCAGCCCTGTGCGCACGCATGTCACCTGCTACCTTCTGCGCCCTCCCCGCGCGGCTCGGCGTGGTTGAACACCTGGCGCAGGTAGGCGAGGAAGGTCTCGTCCTTGCTCATCGACTTGCCGGCCGTGTCGGACAGCTTGGCGACCGGCTGGCCGTTGCAGCGCACCAGCTTCATGACGATGTTCAGCGCCTTGTAGGGCGTGTCGTTGGTGAGCTGGGTGCCGATGCCGAAGCCCGTCATGGTGCGGTCGGCGAAGTGGCGATACAGGTTCAGGGCTTTCGGCACCGTCAGCGCGTCGGAAAACACGAGGCGCTTGGTGCGCGCGTCGATGCGCAGCTTCGCGTAATGCGCCAGCGCCTTTTCGCCCCACGCGACGGGGTCGCCGGAATCGTGGCGCAGGCCGTCGAACAGCTTGGCGAAATACAGGTCGAAGTCGGCGAGGAAGGCATCCATGCCGACGACATCGGTCAGCGCGGTACCGAGGTCGCCGCGGTACTCCTGCACCCAGTCTTCCAGTGCCGCCTTTTGAAAATCGCGCAGGCGCACCCCGAAGGCCTGGAAAGCCTGCATGTATTCGTGCGCCATGGTCCCGATCGGCACCAGGTTGTACTTGCGCGCCAGGTGCACGTTCGAGGTGCCCTTGAAGAACTGCGGCAGCTCGCGCGCCAGCGTCGAGACGACTTCGTCCTGCCACGCGCCGGAGAAGCGGCGGCGCACGCCGAAATCGAAGAACTCGAACGGGTTGGCGCGCTCCGGTTCCTGGTCGAATGCGCGCAGCTGTTCGATCTTCAGCGCCAGGCGCTTGCGCGCTTCCTCCAGGGCCTTGGCCTGGTCGAAACGGCGGAAATACAACTCGTTGACGATATAGAGCACATAGATCTCGAACCCCATCACGTGCACCACCGGCCCTACGGCGCGAATGCGCAGGTGCGGCCCATCGGTCTCGACCGTGATGAACTTGCGCTGGAAGCGAAACACCGTCAGGAAGTCGGCGAAATCGCTTTTGATGAAGCGCAGGT
>JAQGLR010000027.1 GCA_028292765.1 Massilia sp.
AGAACGACACGCTCCACACCGTGCACGGCCCGCGCTGGCGCCTGTTCATCATCGGCGCCGGGCCCCTGTCGCGCTTCCTGGCGCAGGTGGCGAGCGCGATGGATTACCGCGTGGTCGTCTGCGACCCCCGCGAGGAATACCGGGCCGACTGGCACCTGCCCGGCGTCGAGCTCGTGCACGCGATGCCCGACGACCTGGTCATTGAAAGCAAGCTCGACGCGCGCAGCGCCGTCGTCGCCCTCACCCACGATCCCAAGCTCGACGACCTGGCGCTGATGGAAGCGCTCAAGTCCGATGCGTTCTACGTCGGCGCCATCGGTTCGCGCCTGAACAACGCGAAGCGCCGCGAGCGCCTGAAACTGTTCGACCTGAGCGACGCCCAGCTCGACCGCCTGCATGGCCCGATCGGCCTCTACATCGGTAGCAAGACCCCGTCCGAAATCGGCATCGCCATCCTCGCCGAAATGACAGCGGCCAAGAACGGCGTGCCCACAGCGCTGCTGGTGCCGCACGCCGCCGCGCCACAGCCGGCCACGCTTGAATCCTGCGCGCGCTGATTTGCGAGCAACATTGCAAACAATGTCCCGAGCAAAAAACGGGATGCGCGACAAGCCGCCACGTGCCACCATGCGCGTTTCCCTACCGCCTCGACCATGACCACAGCCAATTTCCTGCGCCTTTTGCTGCTTGCCGCCATCTGGGGCGGCTCCTTCCTCTTCATGCGCATCAGCGCGCCGGTCCTCGGCCCGGCGGTGTTAATTGAATATCGGGTGCTGTTCGCGGCGCTGTTCCTGGCCGCCGTCGGGCTGGTGCTGCGCAAACGCCTGGACCTGCGCGCCAACTGGAAGCATTACCTGATGCTGGGTTTCTTCAATTCGGCCCTGCCCTTCCTGTTATTTGCCTATGGCGCGCGCACGCTGACCGCCTCGGTGCTGTCGGTGCTGAACGCGACGGCGCCGATGTGGGGCGCGCTGCTCGGGGCGCTGTGGGCGCGCCAGGCAATCACGGCGCGCACCGGATTGGGTCTCTTGCTGGGTACGGCGGGCGTCGCCCTGCTGGTCGGCTTCGACGACGTCTCGGCACTCCCCGGCGCCGGCCTGGCAATTGCCGCCGCGCTCGCCGCAGCGTTGTGCTACGGCATCGCCAGCATCTACGCCAAGTCGGCGAAAAGCGTCGAGCCCTTCGCCAACGCCCACGGCACGATGTGGGCGGCGACCCTGTTCGTGCTGCCGGCCCTGCCCTTCTTCCCGGCGCCGGCCAGCCCGACGCCCGGCGTCTGGGCGGCCGTGCTCGCGCTTGGCGTGCTGTGCAGCGGCATCGCCTACCTGATCTACTTCCGCCTGATCGCCGAGGTCGGCCCCACCTCGGCCCTGACGGTCACCTTCCTGAATCCCGTGTTCGGCATCCTGTGGGGCGCCTTGTTCCTCGGTGAAACGGTCGGCTGGCATACCCTGGCCGGCTCCGGCATCGTGCTCGTCGGCACGGCCCTCGTGACCGGTTTCGTGCCGCGCCTTGGGCGCGCCGCGGCGGCCGTGCCTGGAAAATAAGCGAGGATGAGCACGCACAGCGTGAGGCTGGCGCTGCCGGCTTGCTACCGCAGCGCCGACGTGCTCGCCTTTCATGCGCGCGATGCCGAAGGCGTGTCCGAGCAAGTGCTCGAAGGGGTCGAAGGGGTCGACGACGCGCGCATCCGCAAGGCGGTCCTGCTCGGCGGCGTGCCGACCTTGCTGGACGTGACGCTCACACGAGGCGAGGCGCTGTGCCGGATCGAGGCGGATGCCGGGCCCGATGCGTCCACGCTGGCGATGGACGCCCTGCACAGCATCCTGGCGCTGCGCATCGACCCGGCGCCGTTCGCCGACTTCGTGCGCGGCGATCCCCTGTTCGGGCCGCTGGCCGCACGCCGTCCCGGCCTGCGCATCGTCCAGTCCGCAACCGTCTTCGAGGCCCTGACCTGGGCCATCATCGGCCAGCAGATCAACCTGCCGTTCGCGATCAGCCTGCGCCGCACTTTCATCGAACAGGCGGGCCGCCGGCACAGCAGCGGCCTGCTGTGCTATCCGGAAGCGCCCGATGTCGCCCGCCTCGACCTGGAAAACCTCACGACCCGCAAGTTTTCGCGCGCCAAGGCCGAGACCCTGCTGCGCGTTGCGCGCCTCGCGGCGGACGGCAAGCTGCCGCTATCCCCGTTCGACGATCCCGAACGCGCGGCCGCGGCCCTGCTGGCAATCAAGGGCGTCGGCCCGTGGACGGTGAACTACACCCTGCTGCGCGGCTACGCCTACGCCGACTGCTCCTTGCACGGGGACGTGGCGATTCGCACAGCCATCGGGCGTCTGCTCGGCACGGCGGAAAAGCCGGGCATCGCCGACACCGAAGCCTGGCTGGCCGCCTACCGTCCGCACCGGACGATGGCCGCCGCCTACCTGTGGGCCAGCCTCAACCAGCCTTAGCCAGCCACCGCGGCCCTCAACACCAGCGTGGCACGCCCTGGAACTGCTGCGCGCCCTCCCCTGAAAACCGGATCAGCTCGGATAGCGGCACCGTCGCCAGGTTTTCGCTTTCGTAATGCCCGCCGAGCGCACTCGGGATTTTGAGGCAATACTTGCGCCCTTCGGCGAGCGGCCCCAGCGTGGACTCGGCCAGGTCGACCAGTTCCGGCATATACCAGTCGTTCAGGAAATCCTGGTTGTACGAGAGCGCATCGAGCGCGGCGCGGTCTTCGGCGACCGGTTCACAGGAGAGGTCTTGTGGACGCAGCCGCCAGAAGCTGCCGTCCGCGTCGCGGATCATCAGGTTGCCGAAGGCATTGATGCCCAGTACTTCCACCGCCGTTAACCCTACCCAGCTCCAAGCGTCGTTGATTTCGTCAACAGTAATCATGGTTGCACCCGAGAGTTATGTACCATTGGCTTGCCGGGGAAGGCTTCCCCGGCATCGCCTGTCACTTGTTCGACAGTGCCGAGCCCGGCAGGTGCCGCAAAACCGAACGCGGCTTGATGTACGTCGAGAGAAAAGGCAGCGGAAACGAAAAAGCCGCTGATTCCTTTGAAGGAATCAGCGGCTTTTTCGAGGTTTTTACACCTCTGAATCTGGTTGCGGGGACAGGATTTGAACCTGTGACCTTCGGGTTATGAGCCCGACGAGCTGCCAGACTGCTCCACCCCGCGTCTGTGAAACGAATTATACGCCCTCGCGCCCGTTTAGGCAAACCTTATGCTCGGGAACTACGCGATTGCAGTATTCAATGACGCCTTGCCAACTTCCCTGCCGGGCTGGCGTGGCGTCACAGCCGGGCGAATCGGGTGTAAAGTAGGCATACGTTCATTTTTGCCACTCAATATGAAATTTTGTTCCGAGTGCGGCCACGGGGTCGCGCTGGCCATTCCCGACGGCGACAACCGGCCGCGCCACGTGTGCACGCAATGCGGCACGATTCATTACCAGAACCCGAAAATGGTGATCGGTTCCATTCCTGTATGGGAAGACCCGGAACAAGACGGCGCCTTGCAGGTGCTGCTGTGCCGGCGCGCGATCGAGCCGCGCCACGGCTACTGGACACTGCCGGCCGGCTTCATGGAAAACGGTGAAACGACGGGCGAAGCGGCGGTGCGCGAGACCGAGGAGGAAGCCGGCGCCAACATCGAGCTCGGCAATCTGTTCACGCTGCTCAATGTCGCCCACGTACACCAGGTGCACATGTTCTACCTGGCGCGCCTGCTCGACCTCGACTTCGCACCGGGCGAGGAGAGTCTCGAAGTGCAGCTCTTCACCGAGCAGGACATCCCGTGGGACGAGCTCGCCTTTCCGACCATCCGCAAGACGCTGGAACTCTTCTTTGCCGACCGCGTCAAAATTCGCGAAAGCCGGGAAAAGCACGGGTACGGCGTTCACTGCCACGACATTGTCCGGCCGATGATTGCCCCGCGCGAACCCGACTGACCCGCACTGACCCGCACTGACCCTTTGCTATACGCACATGATCCCCTGGCTTGAAGCAAATACGCCCTTCCCCGACGTATCCGAGGCGCTGACGATCGACGCGCCGGGCCTGCTCGCGGCCGGCGCCGACCTGTCCCCGCAGCGCCTGCTGCTGGCCTACCAGAACGGCATCTTCCCGTGGTTTTCCGAGGGCCAGCCGATCCTGTGGTGGAGCACCGATCCGCGCATGGTGCTGTACACCGCGGACTTCAGGGTGAGCGACAGCCTGAAGAAAACCCTGCGCCGCGTCGAGCGCAGCCGTATCAGCGGCGGACGCTGGAAGGTCAGCTTCGACAGCGATTTCGAGGGCGTGATGCGCGCCTGTGCGGCGCCCCGCAAGGATGGGCCGGGCACCTGGATTTCAGAGGAAATCATCGATGGCTACACCGGCCTGCACGCCATGGGCTATGCGCACTCGTCCGAAGTCTGGCTGGACGGCGAACTGGTCGGCGGCGCCTACGGCGTGTGCATCGGCCGCATGTTCTATGGCGAGTCGATGTTCGCGCGCGTCTCCGACGCCTCGAAGGTCGCGCTGGCTTACCTGGTCGCTTTCCTGCGCTCGCACGGGGTGCGCATGGTCGACTGCCAGCAGGAAACCGGGCACCTGGCTTCGCTGGGCGCGGCGCCTGTTCCGCGCAGCAGGTTCCTGCAGCACTTGCGCGCCGCGATCCGGGAGCCGGCCATCGGCCCCTGGGAGCTTGTCGAACCGTGCGCGCCCGCGCTTTCGTTAAAATAGGTCCACCACGTCGTCCCGAGAGTCTTGCATGACGCACCTTAATGACCTGCCTTTTTCCACGCTGCAGTTCTACACGACCGCGCCCTACCCGTGCAGTTATCTCGACGCACGCCAGGCACGCTCGCAGGTCGCCACGCCTTCGCACCTGATCAACGCCGACGTGTATTCCGAGCTCGTGAAGAGCGGTTTCCGGCGCAGCGGCATCTTCACCTACCGCCCGTATTGCGACGGTTGCCAGGCCTGCATCCCGGTGCGCGTGCGCTGCGACGAGTTCGCACCGAGCCGCGCCCAGCGCCGTGCCTGGAAGCGCCATGGCGACCTGGCCGCCATGGTCGCGAACCTGTCGTTCTCGGACGAGCACTACGCGCTTTACCTGCGCTACCAGACCACCCGCCACGTCGGCGGCGGCATGGACCAGGACAGCCGCGACCAGTACGCCCAGTTCCTGCTGCAAAGCCGGGTCAACACGCGCCTCGTCGAATTCCGCGAGCCGGACGGCAGCTTGCGCATGGTGTCGATCATCGACGTGCTTTCCGACGGGCTGTCGTCGGTGTACACCTTTTTCGACCCCGACGTGCCGGGCACCTCGTTCGGCACCTACAACGTGATGTGGCAGGTCGAGCAGGCGCGCGAGCTGGGGCTGGCCTTCGTCTACCTCGGCTACTGGATCGAGCAGAGCCCGAAGATGGCCTACAAGATCAACTTCCGGCCTCTGGAAGCGCGCATCAACGGCGCCTGGGGCATACTGAACCGCTAAGGTCAGCCCCCACGCGCCACGCGCGGTACAATTGGCGCGCCCCCATTCACGAGCGTTCCATGCCCGACAAAATCCTGTACACCCTCGCCCGTCCGCTGCTGTTCACGCTGCCAGCCGAAACGGCCCACGACCTGACCCTGCCGGCCCTGCGCAGCGCCGCATCGCGCGGCATGACCGGCGTGTTCCGGAAGCCCGCGCCCGACCCGCGCGTCGTCATGGGCATTAGCTTCCCGAACCCGGTCGGCCTCGCCGCCGGGCTCGACAAGGACGGCGCCTACATCGACGGCCTCGCCGCACTCGGGTTCGGCTCGATCGAAATCGGCACCGTCACCCCGCGCGCCCAAGCCGGCAACCCGAAGCCGCGCATGTTCCGCATTCCTGCCGCGCAAGGCATCATCAACCGCATGGGCTTCAACAATGGCGGCGTCGACAAGTTCGTCGCCAACGTCCAGGCCTCGCGTTTTTACCAGGAACAGCAGGGTGTGCTGGGCCTGAACATCGGCAAGAACGCCGACACGCCGATCGAGCGCGCCGCCGACGACTACCTGCACTGCCTGCGCAAGGTCTATCCGTACGCGAGCTATGTGACGGTGAACATTTCGTCCCCGAACACGAAGAACCTGCGCCAGTTGCAGGGCGCGTCGGAACTCGACGCCCTGCTGTCGCAGCTGAAGGCCGAGCAGGCGGTGCTGGCGGACCAGCACAAACGCTACGTGCCGCTGGCCCTGAAGATCGCGCCCGACATCGACGCCGAGCAGATCAGGGACATCGCAGCGGCGCTCCTGCGCCACAAGATCGATGGCGTGATCGCCACCAACACCACGCTCAACCGCCGCGACGTCGAGCGCCATCGCCATGGCAGGGAAACCGGCGGCGTCTCGGGTGCGCCGGTGTTCGACCTGTCGAACATCGTGATCCGCGCCCTCAAGAAGGAGCTCGGCGACGCGCTGCCGATCATCGGCGTCGGCGGCATCCTGTCGGGCGCGGACGCAAAGGAAAAGATGGAGGCCGGCGCCCAGCTGGTGCAACTCTACAGCGGCCTGATCTACCGCGGCCCGTCGCTGGTGCGCGAGTGCGCCGCCGCGCTCAAGGGATAAGGAGGCCGTATGCAACGCACACAGCTGGGACGTACCGATTTGCAGGTGTCGAAGGTTTGCCTGGGCACGATGACCTTCGGCGAACAGAACCTCGAGGCCGATGCGCACCGCCAGCTCGACTACGCGGTCGAGCGCGGCATCAATTTCATCGACACGGCCGAGATGTATCCGGTCATGGGCCGCGCGGAGACCCAGGGGTCGACCGAGCGTTTTATCGGCAGCTGGCTGAAAAAACGCGGCCGCCGCGACGACCTGGTCATCGCCTCGAAAATCGCCGGCCCCAACCCGAACATGAGCTGGATCCGCGGCGCCGCGCACGACCTCGACGCGGCCAACCTGCGTGCGGCGGTGGAGGACAGCCTGCGCCGCCTGCAGACGGACTATATCGACCTGTACCAGGTCCACTGGCCGAGCCGCAACCTGCCGATCTTCGGCGCCAACAGTTTCGACCCGACCCGCGAACGCCCTGGCGTGCCGATCGAGGAGACGCTCTGTGCGCTGGGCGAACTGGTCCAGGCCGGAAAAATCCGCCACATCGGCGTATCGAACGAAAGCAGCTGGGGCGTGTGCGAGTACGTGAAGCTGGCCGAGACGAAGGGACTGCCACGCATCGCGACGATCCAGAACCTGTACAACCTGACGGCGCGCGCTTTCGAAACCTCGCTGCTGGACGAGACCTGCTTTCGCACCGACGTCAGCCTGCTGGCCTACAGCCCGCTCGCCTTTGGGCAGCTCACAAGCAAATACCTCGACAACCCGCGGGCGCACGGGCGGCTGACGATCTTCCCGGCGGGTTGGAGTCCGCGCTATGTGCGGCCGGAAGTGCTGGCGGCGACCGCCGAGTATGCGGCGCTGGCGCGCTCGCATGGCATGTCGCCGGCGCAGATGGCGCTCGCCTGGTGTTATTCGCGCTGGTTCGTCGGCTCGACCATCATCGGGGCGACGACGATGGCGCAGCTAAAGGAGAACATCGACGCGTTCGATACCGTGTTGCCGGATGAAGTGGTGGCGGCGATCGATGCGATTCATGGGCGCATCACGAATCCAGGGCAGTGACCCACGCAGGGCAGGCGCCGCCGCGTCAGCCCGCCCCTTCCGCCTGCAAGGCCCGCTCGATATCCGACCGCGTGAACCCCGGCGCGAAGCGCTCGATGAAGTGGTAGGCATACGCCCGCAAATACGCCCCGCGCCGCACGGCGAGGCGCGTCACGTTGGGCGCGAACAGGTGCGAGGCCTCGATCGCGCGCAGGCCCTTGTCGCGCCCATGGTCGAAGGCCATCGAGGCGATGATCCCGACGCCCATCCCCAGCGACACATACTGCTTGATCACGTCCGAATCCATCGCGGTCAGCACGATGTCGGGCGCGATGGCGGCCGTGTTGAACGCATCGTCGATATGGCTGCGGCCCGTGTAGCCGACGTCGTAGGTGATCAGGGGATGGGCCGCCAGGTCCTCCAGCCGCAGCGGCGCGCCGGTGACGCCGTTTATTAATAAGGGGTGCCCCTCCGGCGCCACCACCACGTGGCTCCAGCGGTAGCACGGGAACGACACCAGGTCCGGGAAGGCCGACAGGCCTTCGGTGGCGATGCCGATATCGGCCCGCCCCGACAGCACATATTCGGCGATGTGTTCCGGTGCGCTCTGCTGCAGGGCGATGCGCACGCCCGGGAAGGCGCTGCGGAAGGACTGCACCACCTGCGGCAGCGCATAGCGCGCCTGGGTGTGGGTCACGGCCACCGTCAGCGTTCCCCTGTCCTGCCCCGCGTATTCCTGGCTGGCCTGCGCCAGGTTTTCCGCTTCCACCAGCAGCCGCTCGACGATTTTCAGGATGCCCTTGCCCGGCCCGGTCAGCCCGGTCAGGCGCTTGCCGTTGCGCTCGAAGATGACGACGCCCAGTTCGTCCTCGAGTTCGCGGATCTGGCGCGACACGCCCGGCTGCGAGGTGAACAGGGCAGCAGCCACGTCGGTGAGATTGAAGTTGCGGCGCGCCGCTTCGCGCACCGAGCGCAGCTGCTGGAAGTTCATATGCCGCCGCCCTCGTCGACGAAGACCTGGATCTGGCGCGGACGCACCAGCAGCGTTTCGCCGTCCTTCAGGCCGAGGCGCGAAAAACGCTCGTTCGGGATCACCGCCTCGATCAGCTGGGCGTTATCGAGGCGCTCGAGGTCGAGCTGGGCCAGCGGGCCGATCGCGTGCGCGCGGCGCAGCTTGACCGCGATGCCCTTCTGCCCCGGCGCAAAGCGTTCGACCTCGAGGTCGTGCGGACGCACGTAACCGATGCCGTCGGCGTTCTGCACGGCGCCATGGCCCGGCGCGTCGAACAGCGCGTCGCCGCTGGCCAGCACGCCGTCGTGCACGCGGCCGTGGAACAGGTTGACGTTGCCGAGGAAGCTGTAGACAAACGGCGAGCTTGGGGCGTTGTAGACGTCCGCCGGCGTGCCCAATTGCTCGACGCGGCCCTTGTTCATGACGACCACCTGGTCGGCCACCTCCAGCGCTTCTTCCTGGTCGTGGGTGACGAAAATCGAGGTCACGTGCAGGTCGTCGTGCAGGCGGCGCAGCCAGCGGCGCAGTTCCTTGCGCACCTTGGCGTCGAGCGCGCCGAACGGCTCATCCAATAACAGCACCCGCGGTTCAACGGCAAGCGCGCGGGCGAGCGCGATGCGCTGGCGCTGGCCGCCGGAGAGCTGCGGCGGATAGCGGTCGGCGATCCAGTCGAGCTGGACCAGTTCCAGAAGCTGTTTGACCTTGTCGCGGATTTGTTGTTCGGACGGGCGCTCGCGGCGCGGGCGCACGCGCAGCCCGAAGGCGACGTTCTCGAACACGGTCATGTGCTTGAACAGCGCGTAATGCTGGAACACGAAGCCGACCTGGCGCTCGCGCACGTGGCTGCTTGATGCGTCCTGGCCGTCGAGCAGCACCGCACCGGAATCCGGATGCTCGAGGCCGGCGATGATGCGCAGCAGCGTCGTCTTGCCGCAGCCCGAAGGCCCGAGCAAGGCGGTCAGCTCGCCGTTCGGGAACTGCAGCGAGACGTCGTCGAGCGCCGTGAACTGGCCGAACTGCTTGCGGATGTGTTGGACTTCGATCGTCATGGCATGCGCTCCGTAGTGCCGGCGTCAGCACGCATGGACAGGTGCAGGCGCCATTCGATAAAGGACTTGATGGCCAGCGTCACCAGCGCCAGGAGCGCCAGCAGCGACGCGATCGCGAACGCGGCCGTGAAGTTGTATTCGTTGTAGAGGATTTCCACCTGCAGCGGCATGGTGTTGGTCTCGCCGCGGATGTGGCCCGACACCACCGACACCGCCCCGAACTCGCCCATCGCCCGCGCATTGCACAGGATGACGCCGTACAGCAGGCCCCACTTGATGTTCGGGAGCGTCACCCGCCAGAAGGTCTGCCAGCCGGATGCCCCCAGCACCAGCGCCGCTTCTTCTTCCTCGGTGCCCTGCTGCTGCATCAGCGGGATCAGCTCGCGGGCGACGAACGGGAAGGTGATGAAGACGGTCGCCAGCACGATGCCGGGCACGGCGAACAGGATCTTGATGTCGTGTTCCATCAGCCAGTCGCCGAACCAGCCCTGGGCGCCGAACAGCAGCACGTAGATCAGGCCGGCGATCACCGGCGAGACGGAAAACGGCAGGTCGATCAGGGTCAGCAGGATGCTCTTGCCGCGGAAGTCGTGCTTGGTAATCGCCCAGGCGGCGGCGACCCCGAACACGAGGTTCAGCGGCACCGAGATGCCGGCCGCAATCAGCGTGAGCTTGATGGCGGAAATCGCGTCCGGATCGACGATGGCTTCGACGTAGGTGGCCCAGCCGCGCTTGAGCGCTTCGGCGAACACGGCGACCAGGGGCACGAACAGGAACAGGGTCAGGAAGGCCAGGGCGACGGCGATCAGGGTCCAGCGCACCCAGTTCGGCTCGAAGGCATTGGTCTTCGTGGGACGCGCGGCGCGCGGTGCGGCGGCAATCGGTTTGTCTAACACTGCGCTCATTTCTTGCCTGCCCTTCTGCGGGTCCAGGCCTGCAACAGGTTGATCGCCAGGAGCAGGATGAACGAGAACACCAGCATCACCACCGCGATCGCGGTGGCGCCGGCATAGTCGTACTGCTCCAGTTTGGTGATGATGAGGAGTGGCGTGATTTCCGAGACCATCGGCAGGTTGCCGGCGATGAAAATCACGGAACCGTATTCGCCGGTGGCGCGCGCAAAGGCGAGTGCGAAGCCGGTCAGCAGCGCCGGAATAATCGTCGGCAGGATCACGCGGAAGAAAGTCTGCAAGGGGCTCGCGCCCAGGCTGGCGGCGGCTTCTTCGAGCTCGCGCTCGGCTTCTTCCAGCACCGGCTGCACCGTGCGCACGACGAAGGGCAGGCCGATGAAGGTCAGCGCGACCACGACGCCCAGCGGCGTGAACGCGACCTTGATGCCGAGGGTTTCCAGGTACTGGCCGATCCAGCCGTTGTGCGAATACAGGGCGGTCAGCGTGATGCCGGCCACGGCGGTCGGCAGCGCGAACGGCAGGTCGACCAGCGCGTCGATGAAGCGCTTGCCCGGGAAGCGGTAGCGGACCAGCACCCAGGCCACGATGCCGCCGAACACCACGTTCAGGCTGGCGCCAATCAGCGAGGCGCCGAAGGTGAGTTTGTACGAGGCGATCACGCGCTCGGACGTGACGGCCGCCCAGAACGCTTCCCAGCTCATGGTGAAGGTCTTGAGGAACACCGCCGACAGCGGGATCAGCACGATCAGGGCAAGATAAAAGATCGTGAACCCGAGCGACAAGCCGAAGCCGGGCATGACCCTGCCTGGTGCGCGTGTTGATTTCATGGCCGCCTTATTACGAATTCTTCTAATGGAACGTAATAATCGCACTTACAGCTCATAAACCAAACGAAGTAATCTTTATTTACATAGACGAATTACGCTATTAGCGCGGCGAATCTGATACGTTCCGCTGATCATTAGAAAACCAGCTTCGCCGCAACGCCCGTCAGCGTGACCGCCAACAGCCCGCGCAGGAAGCGTTCCGGCACCTTGCGCGCCACCATCGAACCGAGCGTAATGCCGGGCACGGAGCCCACCAACAGCGTCGCCAGCAGCATCCAGTCGATCGAGCCGAGCCACCAGTGTCCCAGCGCGGCAATGGCCGTCAGCGGGACGGCATAGGCGATGTCGGTTCCAGCCACTTCGGCCGGGGTCAGTTTTGGATACAGCATCACCAGGACGGTTGCGCCAATGGCGCCGGCGCCGATCGAGGAGACGGTGACGAGCACGCCGAGCACCGCGCCCGCGAAGATTGTCGCGTTCGTAAGCGCCTGGCCCTGCAGCTGGCGGCCGGGCCTGGCTTGCATCCAGGCCAGCATGCGACGGCGGAACAGCAGCGCCACGACGGTCAGCATCACCGAACCGGCAATCGAGTAACGGATGATCTGGCCGAGCTGGGCGTCGAGCGTACCGAAATGGTGCAGCGCCAGCGTGGTAACGAGCGCAGCCGGCAGCGCGCCCAGGCACAGGCGGCGCACGATGGCCCAGTGGACGGTGCCGTTGAAGCGGTGGGTGATGGTGCCGGCGCCTTTGGTGACCGAGGCGAATGCGAGGTCGGTGCCGACCGCAACCGTCGGCGAGACGCCGAACATCAGCGTCAACAGCGGCGTCATCAGCGACCCGCCGCCAACGCCCGTCATCCCTACCAGAAGCCCGACCGCGAAGCCGGCGGCGATATATGTCATTAGCATGCTTGTCCCTTAGTGAGCCCAAGAGTAAGCCGGGTCAGCCGTGGGACAAACGATGGGTTTCTTATTTGCTTATGCGCCAGGGTGGGCGCGGCCGGCGCAGGCAGTCCGTGCCCACGCGGAACGATGAGTAGTTTCTGTTACTTGTTCGGCTGCGGCGTCAGGCGCAAATACGGGCGCGGCGCGGTAAACCCCTTCGGATATTTTTCCGCGATCACGGCCGGATCCTGCACGGTCAGCGGAATGATCACGTCGTCGCCATCCTTCCAGTTGCCGGGCGTGGCCACCGAATAGCCGTCGGTCAGCTGCAGGGCGTCGATCACGCGCAGCACTTCGTCGAAGTTGCGGCCGGTGCTCATCGGATAGGTGATCGTCAGGCGGATCTTTTTCTTCGGATCGATCACGAACAGCGAACGCACCGTTGCCGTCGCCGACATTTCCGGGTGGATCATGTCGTACAAAGTCGAGACCGTTTTATCGGCGTCGGCGATGATCGGGAAGCCCACCACGGTCTGCTGGGTCTCTTCGATGTCGCGGATCCACTCGCGGTGCTGCTCGGCGGGATCGACCGACAGGGCGATCGCCTTCACGTTGCGCTTGTCGAACTCAGGCTTGAGTTTGGCGGTCAGGCCCAGTTCGGTCGTGCATACCGGCGTGAAGTCGGCCGGATGCGAGAACAGCACCACCCAGGAATCCCCTGCCCACTCGTGGAAGCGAATGCGGCCGATGCTGGAATCCTGCTCGAAGTCGGGGGCGGTGTCGCCCAGGCGTAAGGTCATTGTCATCTCCGGGAGTTGGACGGGCTCGCGGCGTCACCATAACGCCGCACAGCGAACGGCCATTGTGCGGCATTTTCGACAAGCTTGCCGCCCTGTCACCTCATTTCACATGAACCGGCTGTAGAGCACCGTGCCCCAGGTGATGGCCGCCAGCAGGATCGTCAGCCCGACGGCGGCGCCGCCGAAATCCTTGGCATTCTTCGACAGTGGATGGCGTTCGAGCGAAATGCGGTCGACGACGGCCTCGATCGCCGAATTGATGAGCTCGACGATCAGTACCAGCAACATGACGCCGATCAGCAGCAGTTTCTGGAAGCCCGACACCGGCAGCACGAACGCGAAAATCACGCCAAGCGCGAAGACCAGCACTTCCTGGCGGAACGAATGTTCGATACGCCAGGCCGTGGCCAGGCCCTGGATCGCATAGTTCGACGCGTTCAGGATGCGCCTGAAGCCGGCTTTACTCTTGAACTCACTAATCGGTTGTTCCATTACATTTCCAAAAAGACATGCAGAACGGTCATTATGCCCGTTCCATGCATTTCGAGGAAAGACTTCACCCTGGATGCTTGCCACTAGGAAATTCTTGGCTGTATTTCGCATTATGGTATAAAGTGAAGCGATACTGCACTGCACCAACACATCATGAAAATCGAAACACTTGAACCGCCCAGAACATCGATCCAGGTGATTGAGCGCATGGTCGCGTTGCTCGATGCGCTGGCGACCTATCCCGACCCGGTGAGCCTGAAGGAATTGTCGAAAGTCTCAGGCCTGCATCCATCGACCGCGCACCGCATCCTGAACGACATGGTGGCGACCCGCTTCGTCGACCGCGTCGAGCCCGGCACCTACCGCCTCGGCATGCGCCTGCTGGAACTGGGGAATGTGGTCAAGAGCCGGTTGTCGGTGCGCGAAGCGGCGCTCGATTACATGCGCGCCCTGCACAAGAAAACCCAGCAGACGGTGAACCTGTCGGTGCGCCAGGGCGACGAGATCGTGTACATCGACCGCGCCTTCTCCGAGCGTTCCGGCATGCAGGTGGTGCGCGCCATTGGCGGACGCGGCCCGCTGCACCTGACTTCCACCGGCAAGCTGTTCCTGTCGGTGGACGAAGCCAAGGCGATCCGCGCCTACGCCACCCGCACCGGCCTCGCCGGCCACAACAAGAATTCGATCACCGACCTGGCCAAGCTCGAGCGCGAGCTGAGCCTGGTGCGTGCGCGCGGCTATGCGCGCGACAACGAGGAGCTGGAACTGGGGGTGCGCTGCATGGCGGCCGGCATCCACGACGACAGCGGCAAACTGGTGGCCGGCCTCTCGATCTCGGCGCCGGCCGACCGCCTGCAGGACGAGTGGCTGGACGACCTGGTCGAGACCGCCGGGAAGATTTCGTCGACGCTGGGCTTTCGGCCCGTCTCGATGACCTGAGTGTCCCGACGCCATCCGGGATGGAAGCAGCAACGGCGCCCGCGGGCGCCGTTGTCGTTACAGGGCCTGGACGCCGTGGCGCAGCGATCAGCGGATCGCCGGCACCGTCACTTGCCGGAACGCAGCCTGGGCGGCATGCGCCGCCTCGCTCGCAGCCGATGCTGCCGTGGTGGCGGCGCCGGTGGCGGCGGACGGCGTGAGCGTGTCGGGCGTGAGCGCCTCGAGCCAGCGCCGCATGCGGCCGGCGTCCGCGGTACGCGACATCTTGCCCTTCGAATCGAGGAACACCATGATCACGTTGCGGCCCTGGATCATCGCCTGCATCACGAGGCAGCGCCCTGCTTCGTTGATGAAACCGGTCTTTTGCAGGCCGATGTTCCAGTCCGGCAGCGCCACCAGGTAGTTCGTATTGTTGTAGCGCATCGGGCGGCCGCTGGCCTCGACCACCCAGTTCGGATCGGTCGAATACTGGCGCAGCAGCGGCTTCTGGTGCGCGTAGGCGACCAGTTTCGCCAGGTCGCGCGCGCTCGACACGTTGCGGCTCGACAGGCCGCTGGCGTCGACGTAATGGGTGTCGTTCATGCCCAGTTCGCGCGCCTTGGCGTTCATCGCGGCGACAAAACCGTTGATGCCGCCCGGGTAGTTGCGCCCCAGGGCCGACGCCGCCCGGTTTTCCGAACTCATCAGCGCGATGTGCAACAGGTTGTTGCGGGTCATGCGCGCGCCGACGGGCAGGCGCGAGCTGCTGTACTTCTGGCGGTCGACGTCGTCGTTGGTAATGATGAGGGTTTCGTTCAGGTTCTGGTTCGCTTCGACCACGATCAGCCCGGTCATCAGCTTGGTGATCGAGGCGATCGGCAGCGCGACGTTGGCATTTTTCTCGAACAGCACTTCGGAAGTATTCTGGTCGAGCACCAGCGCCACGCTCGAGCGCAGCGACAGCGCGTCGCGGGTCTGGTGCAGGCCGGCCATGTCGCCGACGGTACGCAGCGCAGGCGCCATGATGACGGGTCCGGCGCGGCGTGCGACATGGTAAGTGACGCGCCGCTTGCCACGCACGGTTTCGACACGGCGCACCAGGCGCTGGCGGCCATCGGAGGCGACCGCGTGCGCCAGGTCCTTGCCGCGCTTGCCCTTGCGCCTGGCCTTGGCGGCTGTTTTCTTGACGACTTTTTTCCTGGCGACGGGGCGCTTGCCCTTCGCGGAACCGGCCTTCTCGGCGCCAGCACCCGCACCAGCGCCGGCGCCCGCCCCGGCAGCCGAAACAGGCTCGGCTACCAGGAACAGCGAGATCAGGGCGGCCAACAACAGCTTCAACATTTTCTACTTTCCTTCACACGGAACGGATGAGGCATTGCCACAGTGCAATCAACCCTAACTCAACTGCAAGCGAATTTAACATTCGCCTTTGCTATTTTGCCTCAATACAACCACATGCTGGGCGCATACGGGTATCGAACGCGCGCTTCGCTTTCAGTTGTATTTGCGGCGCAACATGTCATTCCAGCATGTCGCTCCCGCACCTCATTCCGGCATCTCATTCCCGCATTTCACTCCCGCATTTCACTCGATCATGCGGACGAACGAGGCCAGCGGCTCGCGCTCGGTGACCAGCGTGTTTTCGACCCTGGCCGGGTCGGCCCAGCCGAGCGCCATGCCGCAGACGACCGTTTCGTTGTCGGGCAGCCCCAATTGCCCGGCAATGATCCGGTGGTACTGCGTGAAGGCCGCCTGCGGGCAGGTGTCGAGCCCGCGCCCGCGCGCCGCCACCATGATGTTTTGCAGGAACATGCCGTAGTCGAGCCAGGAGCCCTGTTCCATCACGCGGTCGATCGTGAAGATCAGGCCGACGGGCGCATCGAAAAAGCGGAAATTGCGCGCGTGCTGGGCCGCCATGCCTTCTTTATTGTCGCGCGTCAGGCCGAGCAGGCTGTACAGGTCCCAGCCGACCTTGCGCCGGCGGTCGACGAAAGGCGACACCCATTCGCGCGGATAGTAGGCGTATTCCTCGGTGTGCTGGCGCGACTGGTCGGGGTCGAGGTGCACGGCCAGGATGGCGTCCGACAGCTTGGTCCGCGCGTCGCCAACGAGCACGTACACCTTCCACGGCTGGGTGTTGGTGCCGGACGGCGCGCGCGCCGCCACCTCGAGGATGCGCTCGATGTCCTCGCGCTCGACCGGTTTGTCGAGGAAGGCGCGGATCGAACGGCGCGACGTGATCGCGGCATCGACCGCTTCTTGTTGTGGGTTTGAAATCATGACATCTCCGGTTTCTTGATGACGAATGCGACCCCGGCGACGGCCACCAGCATGCCCGCCAGGGCGGATGGACCGAGCGTTTCGCCGAACAGCAGCCAGGCCATGATGGCGGTCGTCGGCGGGGTCAGGTACAGCAGGCTCGTTACCTCCAGGGCGGCGCCCCGGCTGATGAGCCGGAAGAGCAGGAAGATCGCGCCGATCGACAGCGCGAAAATCGACCACAGCAGCGAGCCGATGAAGTGGGCGCCCCACTCTACTTTAGACAAGGACAAATCGAACTGTTCCAAAAGAATCGCCAGCGGCAGCAGTGCCGCAACCGAGACCGAGAACTGGATCGCGGTGCCGGTACGCAAATCGAAACTGGGGCAATAGCGCTTCTGGTAGAGCGTGCCGGCGGTGATCGACAGCAGCGCCAGTACACAATACAGGATCGAGCGCGGCGACAGGGCGTCGGTCCCGATTTTCGCCGCCACCACCAGCGCCACCCCGCCCAGTCCCAGCAGCAGGCCCAGCCACTGGCGCGGGCGCACGCGCTCGCCGACCAGGGGCGCGGCCACGGCCGTCAGGATCGGCTGCATGCCGACGATCAGCGCCGACAATCCCGCCGGCATGCCGATCTTGATCGCACTCCAGACGCCGCCGAGATAACCGGCCTGCAGCAACAGGCCGGCAATCGCGATGTGTTTTACACGCCCATGCGGCCACGGCGCGCGCCATACCAGCAGCAGCGGCAGTAGCACCAGCAAGACGCCCGTGCAGCGCAGCAGCAGGAAGGTCAGCGGCGGCGCATACGGCAGGCCGAATTTGGCGACGATGAAGCCGCTGCTCCACAGGACAACGAAAAAAGCCGGCATCAGCCAGCGGTGCGTGGATCCTCGGATTACGGTCGTGTCGGTCATGGCTTGGGTCGCTCAGCGGGCATAATATATTGCCGTTCAGTATTTCTTCGGATGCAACAAAACAACAGATGTGGCCAGTATGGTGCAACGCACCAAAATCGCTTGACGCGCTTACAAAAATGGGCAAAACTTGGTTCTGTTGCGGTGCACAATACTTTCGAGCGCACCGGTTAAGGGACCAGCATCACCGGTTCCAGCAGCATACCTTCCTATAACGTTTGTTTGGAGATCCACATGTTTGCAATCCCAGAGCAGTTCTCGAATGCCACCAAAACCAATTTCGAAACCCAATTCGCGCTGTTTTCTTCGCTGACCGCGAAGACCTTCGAAAGCATGGAAAAGCTGGTCGAGCTGAACATCGCCACCGCCCGCGCCGCCATGGAAAACAACTCGAACACCGCCCGCCAACTGATGTCGGCCAAGGCCCCGCAAGAGTTCTTCCAGGTTGCCGCTGCCCAGGCCCAGCCTGCTGCTGAAAAAGCCGTCGCCTACAGCCGTCAACTGGCCGCCATCGCCACCGGCACCGGCGCCGAGTTCTCGAAGGCCGCCGAAGGCCAGATCGTCGAAGCGAACCGCAAGGTCATCGCCCTGGTCGACGAAGTGAGCAAGAACGCCCCTGCCGGTTCGGAGACCTTCGTCGCCGCCGTCAAGACCGCGATCAGCAACGCCAACGCTGGCTACGAGCAGTTCAGCAAGACCACCAAGCAGGCGGTCGAGGCCATCGAAAACAACGTGAACAGCGCCGTGTCGCAGTTCACCCAGGCCGCCGCCAAGGCACCTGGCGCTGCCGCCAACGCCGCTTCGGCTGCTGCAGCCTAAGTCATACTTTTACATCGCCCGCTTCGGCGGGCTGTAAAAACAACGGGCCGCCTGGGAAATCAGGCGGCCCGTTGGCGTTTACGAAGCGTCAGAACGTCACCATGTCCCAGGCGCTGCTGCATTTGTGGTCGGCGTCGAAGGTGCTCAACTGCTTGATCCCCCCGCCCGAGGCCACGTCCAGGCCCAGGACGGTGGCAGGCCCGGTAAAGGACGGCCAGTTCGCCGGCACTTCCCCGCCCTTGTTCGGGTTTCCCGTTTTCGCGAAGTTGGTCCAGTAGCGCGTCATCGCAGTCTGCAGCTGGCGTCGTTCGTCGTTGCCGAGATCGCCCAGGTTGTACAGATACTGCAAGTCGTAGGAGTGCGCGGCGCCTTGCGGGAAGCTCAGGTAGTAATTGCCGTTTGCCATGCCAACGGTGGGAATGGCCGTCTGGTCGCGGAATTCGTACATCCAGACCGGCGCGCCTTGCGCCGCGATGCGCTGGGAAGTGCGCAAGGCCGGGCAGGCGAAGCCGAGGTCGGTCGCCATGGCTGCCGTCGCCAGGCTCGGCTGAATTGCCGGATTCGCGCCGTAATTGGCCAATGGATAGAAGGTCGTGACCACGGCGTTCACGTCGACGCCGGTTCCCGCCGTCAAGCCGGCGACCGTCGGGGCATAGGCCGCGGCCGGGAGCGAGAAACTGGTGTTCGCCGGGTCGACATTCGGCGGCGATGCGGCCGCCCTGCGGCCGGCCTCGTTAATGGCAATGTACAGCGCGTATTCGTCTTCGTTGGTGCCATTGACCAGCGGTACTTTCATGTTCTCGCCGGCGAGGAAGGTCGCCTTGACAGACTTGGTCAGCACGTTTCCGTCCACGGACGGCACCATGATCGGCAAGGCCGTGCTGATGGCGTCGGCAAGATAAGTACGGATGACCGCATCCGGGAGGCTGCGCAGGCATGCGGCCGTGAGCGCCCCCGGGACGCAGTGAATGCCGGTGACGCCGGCCGCTTTGGCGGCATTGATCGCCGTGTCGACGACGGCCTGGCTGGTCGCCCCCATCTGCGCCGCCGTCAACTGGCGGTCATTGCCGTAGTTCCCGCTTTGCACCATGGCCTTGTGAAACAGGCCCTTCGAGCCGGGCGAGGCGAGATGGACCATGACGCTGAAGCCACCGGCCGATTCGCCAAAGAGCGTCACGTTGTTCTTGTCGCCTGCGAACCGGGTGATATTGTCCTGCACCCACTTCAACGCCGCCTGCTGGTCCATGATGCCGTAATTGCCCGCGGCGCCATTGACTGCCAGTGCCGGATGCGCCAGGAATCCCATGGCGCCGAGCCGATACCCTACATTCACGACGATCACGCCCTTGGTCACCAGGGGCGAAGGGTCCGCATAGACCATGGTGCCGCCAGTATTGAAGGCGCCGCCATGCAGGTTGACCATGACCGGAAACGGGCCCTGCCCTGTCGGCGCGTGCACATCGAGGTAGAGACAGTCCTCGCTGTCTCCCGCCAGCCGGAACGGGCTGGCGCTGGTCTGCAGGCATGGCGCCGCCGATGTGGTTTTTGCCAGCGCTGTGGTCCACTTTCGCGGCGGCGCGGGCGCCGCCCAGCGCAAGTCGCCGACCGGCGGCGCAGCGTAGGGGATGGCGAAATAGCTGCGCATATCCAGGCGGTCGACAGCCTTGACCTCACCGCCGGCAGTGAGCGCAACATCGGGCGCGCTGCTCGGATCGCCCGGCTTATTCGCCAAGATAAGCGGCCTGCACCCGCGGATCGTCGAGCATCGCCCGGGCATCGCCGGTCATGGTGACGACCCCCGAATCCATCACATACGCCCGGTGCGCGGCCTGCAGCGCCAGGCGTGCGTTCTGCTCGACCAGCAGCATCGTGATGCCCTGCTTCGCCACGTCGCGGATCACTTCGAAAATCTTTTCCACCATGATCGGCGCCAGGCCCATCGAGGGCTCATCGAGCAGGAGCAGCGTCGGGTGGCACATCAAGGCGCGCGCCATGGCCAGCATCTGCTGCTCGCCGCCGGACAGGGTGCCGGCCAGCTGCGTCGAGCGCTCCTTGAGGCGCGGGAACACGCTGAACCATTTCTCGATATCGCGCTCGATCGCCGCCTTGTCGCTGCGCGTGTAGGCGCCCATCAACAGGTTCTCGTAGATGCTCATGCGCGTGAACACCCCGCGCCCTTCCGGCACCATCGCCAGCTTTTGCTGCACCAGCTGGTGCGACTGCCTGCCGGCCAAGGGCTGGCCGAGATAGGAAATCGTGCCTTCCACCTTGCAGGCCGGCAGCGTGCCGGTGATGGCTTTCAGCGTCGTCGTCTTGCCGGCGCCGTTGGCGCCGATCAGGGTGACGAGTTCGCCGCGGTTCACTTCCAGGTCGAGGCCCTTGACTGCCTTGATGCCGCCGTAGGACACCTTCAGCCCCGCGATTTTGAGGATGCTGTCGCTCATCAGTGGGCGCCCCCGAGATAGGCCGCGATCACCGCCGGGTCTTTCTGGATCTCGGACGGCATGCCTTCGGCGATGCGCTTGCCGTACTCGAGCACGGTGATGCGGTCGCACAGGCCCATCATCAGTTTCACGTCGTGTTCGATCAGGAGCACGGTCTTGCCTTCGTTCTTGATTTTCACCAGCAGCTCGCGCAGGGCCAGCTTTTCGGTGGCGTTCATGCCGGCCGCCGGCTCGTCCAGCGCCAGCAGTTGCGGATCGGTTGCCAGCGCGCGCGCGATCTCCAGGCGGCGCTGGTCGCCATACGACAGGAATTTCGCGGTGCGGTTGGCAAACTGGCCGATGCCGACGAAATCGAGCAGTTCCTGGGCGCGCAGGCGGATCGCCGCTTCCTCTGCGCGCGCCGCCTTGTGGCGGAAGATGGCGCCGAACACGCCCTGTTTCGTGCGCACATGGCGCCCGACCATCACGTTCTCCAGGGCCGTCATTTCGCCGAACAGGCGGATGTTCTGGAAGGTGCGGGCGATCCCCGCTTTCGCCACCGCATGCGGGGCCGATGGCGAATAGGCTTTGCCGGCCAGTTCGAACACGCCACTGTCGGGCTGGTACAAGCCGGTGATGACGTTGAAGAAAGTGGTCTTGCCGGCGCCGTTCGGGCCGATCAGGCCATACACCTGGCCGCGGCGGATCTGGACGCCGACGTCCGTCAGCGCCTGCAGGCCGCCGAAGCGTTTGTTCACGCCGGATACGTTCAACAGTAATTGTTCGCTCATGGAAGGTTCGTTCATTGCTGCGCGGCGCCTCAGGCGGCCGCCTCCTTCTCGTCGTCACGGGCAAGCGCGGCGGTCGGGCGGTCTTCGCGGTTCGGCGAAGGCCAGACGCCGGCCGGGCGCACCAGCATGATGAGCACCAGCGCCAGGCCGTACAGCAGCTGGCGCAGCACCTCGGCTTCGATCACGACCTTGCCGAACATCGCCATCTGCGCCGGCTCGACGATGTGGCGCAGCACTTCGGGCAAGGCGGCAAGCAGCACGCCGCCCAGCACCACGCCCGGGATGTGGCCGATACCGCCCAGCACCACCATCGCCAGCACGGCGATCGATTCGGTCAGCGAGAACGATTCCGGAGAAACAAAACCCTGGAAGGCGGCGAACATGGCGCCGGCCACCCCGCCGAACGACGCGCCCATCGAGAACGCGAGCAGCTTGACGTTGCGCGTGTTGATGCCCATCGCTTTCGCCGCGATCTCGTCTTCGCGGATCGCGACCCAGGCGCGGCCCAGGCGCGAATGCTGCAGGCGGCTGGTCACGAAAATGGTGGCGATGCACAGGAACAGGAACAGGAAATAATAGGCGTTCACCGACGGCATCCCGTAGCCGCCGATATACACGGTGGACTGCGACCCCGCTTCGCCGGCGAGCGACACGCCGAAGATGCGGATCGGATCGATCATGTTGATGCCCTGCGGCCCGTTCGTGAAATTGATCGGATCGTTCAGGTTGTTCATGAAGATGCGGATGATTTCGCCGAAACCGAGCGTGACGATGGCGAGATAGTCGCCGCGCA
>JAQGLR010000042.1 GCA_028292765.1 Massilia sp.
GCGCTTGCTCGCAGTGCGACGGCCTCGGCCACATCGAGTTCTTCGATCCGAAGCGCATCGTCGCCTTCCCGAACCTGTCGCTGGCCTCCGGCGCCGTGAAGGGCTGGGACCGCCGCAACCAGTTTTACTTCACGATGCTGTCGAACCTCGCGGCCCATTACGGGTTCGACCTCGACAAGCCCTTCGAGCAACTCCCAAAGGAGGCGCAGGACGCCGTCCTGTTCGGCTCCGGCAAGTCGTCGATCCCGTTCACCTATGTGAACGAGCGCGGCCGCACGGTGATCCGCGAGCACACCTTCGAAGGCGTGGTCAACAACCTGCAGCGGCGTTACCGCGAGAGCGACTCGATGGCCGTCAAGGAAGAGCTGGCGAAGTTCATCAACGAAAAGAAATGTCCGTCCTGCGATGGCGCGCGCCTGCGCACCGAAGCGCGTTTCGTGAAAATCGGCCAGGGTGCGCAGCAGCGCGCGATTTACGAAGTGTCCGACAAGCCCTTGCGCGATACGCTAGAGTTCTTCGAGACCCTGGTCCTGACCGGCGCCAAGAAGGACATCGCCGAGCGCGTGATCAAGGAAATCATCGCGCGCCTGAAATTCCTGAACAACGTCGGCCTCGATTACCTGTCGCTCGACCGCAGCGCGGACACGCTCTCGGGCGGCGAAGCGCAGCGGATCCGCCTGGCTTCGCAGATCGGTTCCGGCCTGACCGGCGTCATGTACGTGCTGGACGAGCCGTCGATCGGCCTGCACCAGCGCGACAACGACCGCCTGATCGGCACCCTGAAGCACCTGCGCGACATCGGCAACAGCGTGCTGGTGGTCGAGCACGACGAAGACGCGATCCGCACCGCCGACTACATCGTCGACATGGGTCCGGGCGCGGGCGTGCATGGCGGCCAGATCATCGCCGAAGGCACGCTCGAGCAGATCATGGCGAACGAGCATTCGATCACGGCGCAGTACCTGGACGGGCGGCGCAAGATCGTGGTGCCGAAGAAGCGCACGCCGGCCAACCCGGAGCGGCAACTGCTGATCACGAATGCGACCGGCAATAACCTGAAGGGCGAGACCTTGAAGTTGCCGGTCGGCCTGATGACCTGCATCACGGGTGTCTCGGGGTCCGGTAAATCGACGCTGATCAACGACACGCTGTACCCCGCCCTGTCGCGCCACCTGTACGGCTCGCAGACGGAACCGGCGCCGCACGACGCGATCTACGGCCTGGAACACTTCGACAAGGTGATTTCCGTTGACCAGGCGCCGATCGGCCGCACCCCGCGCTCGAACCCGGCGACCTACACCGGCCTGTTCACGCCGATCCGCGACCTGTTCTCGACGGTGCCGACGGCCAAGGAACGCGGCTACTCGGCCGGGCGCTTCTCGTTCAACGTCAAGGGCGGCCGCTGCGAGGCTTGCCAGGGCGACGGCGTGATCAAGGTCGAGATGCACTTCCTGCCGGACGTGTACGTGCCGTGCGACGTCTGCCACGGCAAGCGCTACAACCGCGAAACCTTGGAGGTGCACTACAAGGGCAAGAGCATCACCGAAGTGCTGGAGATGACGGTCGAAGACGCGCACGAGTTCTTCAAGCCGGTGCCGGTGATCGCACGCAAGCTGCAGACCCTGCTCGACGTCGGCCTCGGCTACATCAAGCTGGGCCAGAGCGCCACCACCCTGTCGGGCGGCGAGGCGCAGCGCGTGAAACTGTCGCTGGAACTGTCGAAGCGCGACACGGGGCGTACGCTGTACATCCTGGACGAGCCGACGACGGGCCTGCACTTCGCCGACATCGACTTGCTGCTGAAGGTCATCCACCGCCTGCGCGACCAGGGCAATACGCTGGCGATCATCGAACACAACCTCGATGTGGTCAAGACGGCGGACTGGGTCGTCGACCTGGGGCCGGAAGGCGGCGCCGGCGGCGGCAGGATCGTCGCGACCGGTACGCCGGAAGAGGTGGCCGACAATCCGGAGAGCGTGACGGGCAAGTACCTGAAGCCGCTGCTGGTGCAGTAAGCGGGTTCAAAAGTGAAAAAGCAGAGCCGCGGCTCTGCTTTTTTTCGCCCTTGGACCTTGCAGGGTGGCTCACCGCGTTTGCAGCGACGCCATCGCCTCCCGCATGAACCCGCGCATCGGCGCATCCACCCAGCCGGTGTCCGTCAGCGCCGGCTCGTTCTGCCTGGAGCCTGACCTTGCGTAAGGGTCAAGCATAAAAAAGGGCAGAGCCACACGGCCCTGCCCTTTTTTACGCACGGCCGCCTAAGCAGCGGCCGCCCTCCTCAGAAAACCTTGTTGCTTACTGCCCCAGCTGCTGCTCGAGCTTCTGCTTGGTCGCCACCAGCTCTTGCGGCAGGTGGTAGGACAGCTTCTCGAACAGCTCGGTGTGCAGCTTCAGCTCTTCACGCCAGGCGTCCTGGTCGATCGAGGTGATCTGCTTGAACTGCTCTTCGGTGAAGTCGATGCCTTCCCAGTTCAGGTCGGCGTAGTTCGGCGAGGTGCCGAACAGGTGCTGGGTGCCGCCGCCGGCCTGGCCTTGCGTGCGGTCCAGGATCCATTTCAGGACGCGCATGTTGTCGCCGTAGCCCGGCCACACGAACTGCCCCTGCTCGTTGGTACGGAACCAGTTGACGCAGAAGATCTTCGGCAGCGCCTGCGGATGTTGCATGTCAGCTGGAAGCTTGCCCCCGGCAAGCTTCCTACCGAGGTCCAGCCAGTGCTGGAAGTAGTCGCTCATGTTGTAGCCGATGAACGGCAGCATCGCGAACGGGTCGCGGCGCACGACGCCCATCTGGCCGGCAGCGGCGGCGGTGGTTTCCGAGCCCATGGCGGCGGCCATGTACACGCCTTCGGTCCAGTCGCGCGCTTCGGTGACCAGCGGCACGGTGGTCGAGCGGCGGCCGCCGAAGATGAAGGCCGCGATCGGCACGCCGGCCGGATCGTCCCAGGCCGGGTCGATCACCGGGTTCTGGGTCGCGGCAACGGTGAAGCGCGCGTTCGGGTGGGCGGCCTTGGTGCCGGACGCCGGGGTCCAGTCCTTGCCCTGCCAGTCGATCAGGTGTGCCGGCGCTTCTTTCGTCATGCCTTCCCACCAGACGTCGCCGTCGTCGGTCAGCGCGACGTTGGTGAAGATGACGTTTTCGCGCAGCGAGGACATGCAGTTCGAATTGGTCTTGTCGTTCGTGCCCGGGGCCACGCCGAAGTAGCCGGCTTCCGGGTTGATCGCGTACAGGCGGCCGTCGGCGCCCGGCTTGATCCAGGCGATGTCGTCGCCGATGGTGGTGACTTTCCAGCCGTTGAACGAGCTTGGGGGGATCAGCATGGCGAAGTTGGTCTTGCCGCAGGCCGATGGGAAGGCCGCCGCGACATATTGCTTTTCACCTTGCGGCGACTCGACGCCGAGGATCAGCATGTGTTCGGCCAGCCAGCCGGTGCCGCCCTGTTGCGCTTCCTGGTAGCCCATGTTCGAGGCGATGCGCAGTGCGAAGCACTTCTTGCCCAGCAGCGCGTTGCCGCCGTAGCCCGAACCGAAGGACCAGATTTCGCGGGTTTCCGGGTAGTGGACGATGTATTTGGTGTTGTTGCACGGCCAGCGCACGTCTTGCTGGCCAGCCTGCAGCGGCATGCCGACGCTGTGCACGCAGGGCACGAACTCGCCCTCGCCGCCCAGCACGTCGTACACGGCCTTGCCCATGCGCGTCATGATGCGCATGTTCACGGCGACATAAGGCGAGTCGGACAGCTCGACGCCGATGTGGGCGATCGGCGAACCCAGCGGGCCCATCGAGAACGGCACCACGTACATCGTGCGGCCGGCCATGCAGCCGTCGAACAGGCCGTTCAGCGTCGTGCGCATCTCGGCCGGGTCCATCCAGTTATTCGTCGGGCCGGCCTGTTCTTTCGTGCTTGAACAGATATAGGTACGGTCTTCGACACGGGCCACGTCCGACGGGTCGGACTGGGCCAGGTAGGAATTCGGGCGCTTCTCGGGATTCAGGCGCTTCATCGTGCCGGCCTCGACCATCAAGGCGCACAGGCGGTCGTACTCTTCTTCGGAGCCGTCGCACCAGTAAATGGCGTCGGGCTGCGTCAGGGCGGCGATGTCCGCGACCCAATTGATGAGCTTCTGGTGCTTGATGTAAGCAGGAACGTTCAAAGCGGCGACGCCGCCCATCACGGGCTGGTTCATGGTACCTCCAACAATTAAGAACTCTGACTTGTCCCGGCATGGCAGGAGCGCCGCCTGCCCGGGACTGCGCTGCAGAATCCCCGGTTCTCCCTGGAGCGGCGTTACGGCGGTCATGTCGACAGCCTCGCTGGCGAGGCGCCATGGAACGAAATGC
>JAQGLR010000090.1 GCA_028292765.1 Massilia sp.
ACCTGGCAAGCTACGAACACCTGGACTTCGAGAATTTCTACGTGCAGCCGATGGACGGCCCGCTGGCCGCGCACAACACGCGCCTGGCAATTGAAACCTGCCGTAACAATCCGAAGTGGAAGCTCAGCCTCCAGACCCATAAACTCCTTCAGATTCCCTGATTTTTCACTAAGCTGACGCTGACCCGATGTTAACTATTACCCGCAAGCTCGAATTCGATGCCGGACACCGGATTCCCGACCACAAGAGCCAGTGCCGCAACCTGCACGGCCACCGCTACACGCTCGAGATCACGCTCGTCGGCGCGGTCATCCAGGCCGAGGGCAACTCCGACAACGGCATGATCATGGATTTTTCCGACATCAAGGCGCTCGCCAAGGAGCACCTGGTCGATGTCTGGGACCACGCCTTTCTGGTCTACGAAAAGGACGACAAGGTGCGCGAGTTCCTTGCCAGCCTGCCCGGCCACAAGACGGTCGTCATCGACCGTATTCCCACGGTTGAAAACCTGGCCCAGGTCGCGTTCGGCATCCTGAAGGCGGCCTATACCGACCGCTTCGGCACCGGCCTGCACCTGCATAAACTGGTGCTGCACGAAACCCCGAACTGCTGGGCCGAGATTACGGATGCCTGATTCCGCACTGTTCCTTCCCGGCGCGTTGACGGTCGAGGCCGCTGAGGCGGACGCCCTGGACGCCCATTTCATGCGCCTGGCGCTGGCCGCGGCCGGGCAGGCGCGCCTGGAAGGGGAGGTCCCGGTCGGCGCCGTCGTCGTGAAGGACGGGGAAGTCATCGCGGTCGGCCACAACCAGCCGATCGGGCGCCACGACCCGACCGCGCATGCCGAGGTCATTGCCTTGCGCGCTGCGGCCGCAAAGCTGGGCAACTACCGGCTGCCGGGCTGCGAGCTGTATGTCACCCTCGAGCCGTGCGCGATGTGTTCGGGTGCGATGATGCATGCGCGCCTGGCGCGCGTCGTGTATGCGGCCAGCGACCCGAAGACCGGCGTGTGCGGCTCGGTGCTCGACCTGTTCGCGCACGAGGGGCTGAACCACCACACCGAAGTCGTCGGCGGCGTCCTCGCCCAGGAGGCGAGCGACATGCTCAAAGGATTCTTCGCCGAGCGCCGCGCCAGCGCGCGCCGAAGCGTGGCGCGCTAGCCGCGCACACAGCCACTTCGCCGCCATTGCTGCGAAAATGCTATGCTGGTTTCGCGCTGCCGTCCGAGTGACAGCGCGGCGACAGGAGACCAGCCTTGCACCCATACAGCTACCGGCATCCCTCATCGGCTCATTCACCGGCGCCGGTCCAGATGCCATGCCAACGCTGACCGCGAACGGCATCCGCATCGCCTTCGACACCGCGGGGGACGCCAAGTCCACGCCGGTGCTGTTGCTGCACGGGCTGGGCATGCAGCTCACGGCCTGGCCCGACGAATTCGTCGACGGCCTGGTCGAGCTGGGCTTCTACGTCATC
Organism: Massilia sp.; assembly: GCA_028292765.1. Lineage (GTDB taxonomy): Bacteria > Pseudomonadota > Gammaproteobacteria > Burkholderiales > Burkholderiaceae_D > Telluria. Next base: position 1,477 of record JAQGLR010000090.1, read on the forward strand.
CGTTTCGACCACCGCGATTGCGGCCTGTCGAGCAAATTCGACCGCGCCGGCCAGCCCAACCTCGCCTGGAGCTGGCTCAAGTCCGTCCTCAAGCTGCCGCTGCGACCGGCCTACGGGCTCGACGACATGGCCGCCGATGCGCTCGGCGTGCTGTCCGCGCTCGGGGTGGCCAGGGCGCACCTGGTCGGGGTATCGATGGGCGGCATGGTCGCGCAACTGCTGGCCGCGCGCCACCCGCAGCGTGTGCTCAGCCTGACCTCGCTCATGTCGAGCAGCAGCCGGCGCGGCTTGCCGGGCCCGACCCTGCCGGCGCGCCAGGCGCTGCAGGCAGTGCTGCGCCCCGCCGACCCGAACGACGCCGAGGCGATCGTCGACGCCTCGGTCGCACTCTGGCAGGCGATCGGCAGCCCGGCCTATCCCACGCCCGAAAAACAGTTGCGGCGCCGCGCCGCACGCGCCCTGCGGCGCTGCTATTGCCCGGCCGGGGCCGCGCGCCAGATGCTCGCCGTCGCGGCGGCGCCGGACCGCAGCGCGCTCCTGCAATCGATCGCCGTGCCCACGCTCGTCATCCATGGCGCCGCGGACCCGCTGGTGCCCCCGGGCTGCGGTGCGGATACGGCGGCCCGGGTGCCCGGCGCCCGCTTCGAGCTCATCGAAGGCATGGGACACGATTTGCCGGCCCAGCTCAACGAGCGGCTGCTCACCTTGATCGACTTTCACGCGCGCGGTAAGATGGCGCCGGACTCAACACCGCGCCTTTTCGTCAAACAGTGATCACTTCCCAACTCGGCGTCGCCATCGTGGCGCCCGCCGGCTATGCGCCGGACCCGCTTGCCGTCGAGCGCGGCATTGCGCGCCTTGAGGCGCACGGCTGCCGCGTGCACAATTACTACGACCACCAGGCCATTCACCAGCGCTTCGGCGGCACCGACGAGGCGCGCCTCGCCCAGCTGTACGCCGCGGCCGACGACCCCGATGTGCAGATCGTGATGGCGGTGCGCGGCGGCTATGGCCTCACGCGCCTGCTGCCGCACATCGATTTCGGGCGGCTGGCCGCCAGCGGCAAGCTGTTCGTGGGCTATTCGGACATCACGGCGCTGCAGATGGGACTGATGGCGAAGACCGGCGCGCCCAGCTATGCGGGTCCGTTCCTGGCGAACGACTTCGGCGCGGCTGAGCCGGTTGGGTTCACGCTGGACGATTTCTGGCACTGCCTGGCCGGTCCCACGCACACGATCGCCGAAACCGCCGTCGGTAATCCTTGCATGGGCGTCTCCGGCACAATCTGGGGCGGCAACTTGGCGATACTCTGTTCGCTCATCGGCACCGAATGGTTCCCCCCCATCGAAGGCGGCCCGCTCGACGGCGGCATCCTGTTCGTGGAAGACATCGCGGAGCACCCCTACCGGGTGGAGCGGATGCTGCTGCAGCTCCTGCAGGCCGGCGTGCTCGAGCGCCAGAAGGCGCTGGTGCTGGGCGACTTTTCCGGCTACAAGCTCGGCACCATGGACAATGGCTACAGCTTCGACGCCATGGTCGCCTACCTGCGCGCGGCGCTGCCGGTCCCGGTGATCACCGGGCTCTCCTTCGGGCATATCCCCCGCCGGGTGACCATTCCGTTCGGCGCGTCGGCAACCCTGCTGTCCTACCCTGAAGGCTTCCGCCTGACGCTAAGCGACTACCCGACGCTGCGGGTACGGCCGGCCGCCTGACCACGCATGGCCGCGGCCCGACCCGGCGTGGTAAAATCCGCGGTTAATCGCAAACTCCGCTAGAGGTCACAACAGTGCTAAGTACAGCCAATATCACGATGCAATTCGGCGCCAAGCCGCTGTTCGAAAACATTTCCGTCAAATTTGGCGACGGCAATCGTTATGGCCTGATCGGCGCGAATGGCTGCGGCAAGTCGACCTTCATGAAAATCCTGGGCGGCGACCTCGATCCGTCGGCCGGCAACGTCAGCCTCGACCCGGGCGAGCGCCTCGGCAAGCTGCGCCAGGACCAGTTCGCCTACGAAGACGTGCGCGTGCTCGACGTGGTCATGATGGGCCACACCGAGCTGTGGGACGCGATCGCCCAGCGCGACGCCATCTACGCCAATCCGGAAGCGACCGACGACGACTACATGCGCGCGGCCGAGCTCGAGGGCAAGGTCGCCGAGTACGACGGCTACTCGGCCGAAGCGCGCGCCGGCGAACTGCTGCTGGGCCTGGAAATCGCCAGCGACCTGCACCAGGGCCCGATGAGCGCCGTGGCGCCGGGCTGGAAGCTGCGCGTGCTGCTGGCCCAGGCCCTGTTCTCGAACCCGGACATCCTGTTGCTCGATGAGCCGACCAACAACCTGGACATCAACACGATCCGCTGGCTCGAAGACGTGCTGAACCAGCGCAACTCGACGATGATCATCATCTCGCACGACCGCCACTTCCTGAACCAGGTCTGCACCCACATCGCCGACATGGATTACGGCACGCTGAAGGTCTACCCGGGCAGCTACGACGACTACATGCTGGCCTCGACCCAGGCGCGCAACCAGCAACTGTCGAACAACGCCAAGGCCAAGGAAAAAGTCGCCGAACTGCAGGAATTCGTGCGCCGCTTCTCGGCCAACAAGTCAAAGGCCCGCCAGGCAACCTCGCGCGCCAAGATGATCGACAAGATCAAGATCGAGGAATTCAAGCCATCCTCGCGCGCCTATCCGTTCGTGCGCTTCGAGGGCGAGAAGAAGCTGCACCGCCTGGCGGTGGAGGCCGAGGGCCTGACGAAAGCCTATGACCGCACCCTGTTCAGGAACTTCTCGATCATGGTCGAGGCCGGCGAGCGCATCGCGATCATCGGCGCCAACGGCGCCGGTAAGACCACGCTGCTGCGCTGCATCGGCGGGGCCGACATCACGGGCCTGTCCGCCGACCACGGCCGCGTGAAGTGGGCCGAGAACGCGAGCGTCGGCTACATGCCGCAGGATCCGACCGAACAATTCCCGACGGACGACGTCCTGACCGACTGGATGGGACGCTGGACGAAAGAGGGCGACGACGACCTCGCCGTGCGCTCGATCCTCGGGCGCCTGCTGTTCAGCGGCGATGAAGTGAAGAAGTCGGTGAAGGTGCTTTCCGGCGGCGAGAAGGGCCGCATGATGTACGGCAAGCTGATGCTGGGCCGCCACAACGTCATGCTGCTCGACGAGCCGACCAACCACATGGACATGGAATCGATCGAGTCGCTCAACATTGCGCTCGACAAATACGAAGGCACCCTGATCTTCGTGTCGCACGACCGCGAGTTCGTTTCCTCGCTGGCCACGCGCATCCTCGAAGTGAAGGAAAACGAAGTCGTCGACTTCCGCGGCAACTACGAAGAGTACCTGGCGAGCCAGGGCATCGACTAATACCGTAGGGTGGACGGCTTTGCCGTCCACGCGTTCAACCAGCGTCAGCTCAACTGGCGCTGGTATTATTGCCCAACAGAAGAGCATATTACGCATGACTATCCTGCCGATCCAGACCTACGAATACGACCACCCGCAAGGGGGCAACGCCTGCACCGCGCAAGCCTGGGCGCGCGCACCCGCCGTACCCTCGCCCGAGGAAAAGCTAGAACTGAAAGAACGCATCCGGCGCCTCCTGAAAGAAAAGGAAGCGGTCCTCGTCGCCCACTATTACGTCGACCCCGAGCTGCAGGACCTGGCCGAGGAAACCGGCGGCTGCGTCTCCGACTCGCTCGAGATGGCGCGTTTCGGGCGCGACCATCCGGCCAAAACCCTGGTCGTGGCCGGCGTGCGCTTCATGGGCGAGACCGCCAAGATCCTGAGCCCCGAAAAGACGATCCTGATGCCCGACCTCGAAGCGACCTGTTCGCTCGACCTGGGTTGCCCGCCCGACGAATTCGCGGCCTTCTGCGACCAGCACCCTGATCGCACGGTCGTCGTCTACGCCAACACCAGCGCCGCCGTCAAGGCGCGCGCCGACTGGATGGTGACCTCGTCGATCGGCCTCGACATCGTCAAGCACCTGCACGAGCAGGGCAAGAAGATCCTGTGGGCGCCCGACCGCCACCTCGGTTCGTATATCCAGAAGCAGACCGGCGCCGACATGCTGCTGTGGCAGGGTTCCTGCATCGTGCATGACGAGTTCAAGGGCATCGAACTGGACCTGTTGAAGGCGGACTATCCGGATGCGAAAGTGCTGGTGCACCCGGAGTCCCCGGCAAACGTGGTGGCCCAGGCCGACGTGGTCGGCTCGACCACGCAGCTGATCAACGCCGCCCAGACGCTGGACGCGACCACCTTCATCGTCGCCACCGACAACGGCATCCTGCACAAGATGCGCCTGGCCGCGCCGGGCAAGCACTTCATCGAAGCGCCGACCGCCGGCAACAGCGCCACCTGCAAGAGCTGCGCGCATTGCCCGTGGATGGCGATGAACGGCCTGAAGAACCTGGCCGAAGTGCTGGAAAGCGGCGCCAACGAAGTGTTCGTCGATCCGGCGGTTGGCCGCGAAGCGGTACGCGCGATCGACCGCATGCTCGATTTCGCCGCGGCGAAGAAGGCGAAGGCGCTGCCAAGCGGTGCGCTCGAGCAGAACGCGACACTGTTCTCGAACGTGGGGCCGGCATGACGACCCTGCGCAATCCCCACGCCACCTTCGACGACAAGCTGCAGGCGAGCTTCGAGCAGAACATCCTCGCGGCGCTGCTGGAAGACATCGGCAGCGGCGACCTGACCGCCATGCTGGTGCCGGCCGAGCCCCGCGCGCGGGCGCGCGTCATCGTGCGCGAAGCCGCCGTGCTGTGCGGCGCGCCCTGGTTCGAAGGCGTGATGCTGGCGGTCGACCAGGACATCGAGATCAGCTGGCAGTATGCCGAGGGCGACCTGATGGCGGCCGATTCGGTCGTCTGCACGATCGAAGGCTCGCCCCGTTCGCTGTTGACCGCCGAGCGCGCGGCGCTGAACTTCATGCAGCTGCTCTCGGGCGTGGCCACTGCCACCCGCAGGTATGTCGACGTCATTGCCGGCACGAATGCGGCGATCCTGGACACGCGCAAGACGCTGCCCGGCCTGCGCCAGGCGCAGAAGTACGCGGTGCGCGTCGGCGGCGGCAAGAACCAGCGCATGGCCTTGTATGACGGCATCCTGATCAAGGAAAACCATATCGCGGCAGCGGGCGGCGTGACGCGCGCCCTGGCGAATGCGGCTGCGCTCAATGCCGGTGTCAGCGTGCAGGTCGAGGTCGAGACGATCGCCCAGCTGGAAGAAGCGCTGGCGGCGGGCGTCAAGTCCGTGCTGCTGGATAACTTCAACCTCGACATGATGCGTGAAGCGGTCCAGGTCAACGCCGGCCGCGCGCTGCTCGAGGCCTCGGGCGGCATCAACATGGACACGGTGCGCGCGATTGCCGAAACCGGCGTCGACCGCATCTCGATCGGCAGCCTGACCAAGGACCTGCGCGCGACGGATTATTCGTTGCGGATCGTCGGGTAAGAAGACGCAGGGTGGACGGGTTCCCCGTCCACGCTACACCCCGCTCTCGCTCGCCCGCGCCAGGGCCTCGGAGCGCGGGCTCCTCAAGCCGATCGGCTCGCCCACATGCGCCGCGATCGCATCCACCGCCTTCACCACCTGCCCGGGATGCGCGTAATGCACCATGTGGCCGACGCCCGGCATCAGGTGCAGTTCGCTGGAGGCCTCGCGCTCCTGCAACTCTTCGTGCAGCCGCTCGGACTCGTGGGACGGGAAGACGACCTTGTCCTGGGCGCCGGCAAGGATCTGCACCGGCACCCGCAGCTGCTCGATGCGTTTCGACAGCGACATCGCCCCCGGCACCATCAGCGCCGCATCGGCCGCGCTGGCGCGCACCTGCTTCGGACGCAGCGCCATCCAGGGCGAGAGCTGGCGGAAGCGCTCGGCCACCGGCATCGGGGTGAACATGTGCTTCGATGTGAGCGGCCACAGCAGGCGAGAGAACAGCGGCGTGATCGTGTGCCGCATCAGGTCGCCGATGAGCGGGATCGCCGGCGGCGCCGCGGCCGGCACGTCCAGGCGCAGCGTCGGGTAGTAATACCCCGACAGCAGCACCAGTCCACGCACGGCGTCCGGCACCTGCAGGCCCATCGCCAGCGCCACCATCGTTCCCCACGAGTGGCCCAGCACGATCGCGGAGTCGACGCCGATCTCCTGCATCGCATGGTGCAGCAGGCGCGCCTGGGCGTCCGGCGTCCAGAGCGTGGTGCGCGGCCGCTCGCTGTAGCCGAAGCCGGGGCGGTCGAACGCGATCACACGGTAGCGCTCGCTCAGCTTGTCGACCAGTCCGCTGTATTCGAAATCGTTGGCGTACACCCCATTGCCGTGCAGGAGCACGAGGGCGGGACCACTGCCGCGCTCGAGGTAGTGCAGGCGCACGCCGTCGACCTCGACGAACTTGCCTTGCGGCGGATTGTCGCGCTCGGCCTGGGCGGTCTTGCTGCGTACGAACAGGTAGGACGCAGCCAGCCCGATACCGGCCACGATCGCCCGGTTGCGCCAGCGCTTGTCGGATGTAATGCTGGAGCTCATGCTGTTGAACGATGTTGTCAAAGTACTCCCCTTTGTTGGATGAGGCCGATTGGAATCGGCGCGCTATTCGCGTGGAGCAGGTGAACCACCTGCGGCAGCAGGCGTTCGGCGGATTCCTCGATTTTCAGCGAGATCAGGTCGTCGGCGCGGGTGCGGCCGAGGTTGACGGCGGCGACCGGTTTGCCGGCGGCGGCCGCCAGCCGGCAAAAGCGAAAGCCCGAATACACCATCAGCGACGAGCCGACGACCAGCAGGGCGTCGGCCGCGTCCATCTGCGCCAGCGCGCAGGCCCTGCGCGCCGCCGGCAGGTTGTCGCCAAAGAAAATAACGTCGGGCATCAGCGTGCCGCTGCAATGGGTGCAGGCCGGCAGGTGGAACTCGTCGATCGCAGCGGGTTCGAGGTGGGCGTCGCCGTCGGGCAGGGGCTGCGCCATGGCGCTTGCCACCAGCTCCGCTACGGCGGGGTTGGCGGCGACGAGCTGGGTTTGTACGAAGGCGCGCGGTACGCGCGCTCCGCAGTCGAGGCAAATCACCGAGTGAATATTTCCGTGCAGCTCGAGCACGGCATGGCTGCCGGCTTGCTGGTGCAGTCCGTCGACGTTTTGCGTTAGCAGCGAGCCGATCCGTCCGGCGCCCTCGAGCGCGGCCAGCGCCGCGTGACCGGCGTTCGGGCGAGCCCGCGCCAGTACTGGCCAGCCGACCATGCTGCGCGCCCAGTAGCGCCGCTGCACGGCGCTTGAAGCGCGGAAGGCGGGGCCCTGGATCGGTTCATTGCCTCGGCGCACGCCGTCGCGGTCGCGGTAATCGGGGATGCCGGACGCGGTCGACAATCCGGCCCCGGTCAGCACGAGCGTTTTCGAATGGCGTGCCAGGAAGTCCGCCAACTCAGCGGCCCTGTTGTTTTGCGTAAAACCTTCAGCCATCGTGTGCGATCCTCCATTCGGTTCTGATCGTAGCACCCTTGCCGGGTCAGCTTACACACGATTCCTGCCGGCGAAAGTCTGGCCGTGAATGCGGGGACGGTTCAGGAGGGGTTTGCAGGAACAGTACGGTCGAGATCCTGGCAGCCGGTGACACAGTTTCTTCCTGGCTGCAGTGACGCAGGACTCCAGGTGCCATCGACACGGGAGCCGATGAAGTGATCGAGCTGTGCTACAAGCGTGGCGGCGTTCCCGATCGTGCTGGTAGACCAGGCGTAACAGCCTGGCGTCGGGCGCCGGGCGACTCAGGTTCGGGCCGAGACCGCGATGCCGCCGACGATGAGCAGGAATGCCAGCGCGTGGTACAGGTGCGGCGCCTCGCCGAGGAAAGCCGAGGACAGCAGTGCCGTGAACAGCGGCGTCAGGTTCACGAAGAAGGCGCCGACCGTCGGCCCGGCGCGCTGGACGCCGGCGCCCCAGGCCCGCATCGCAAGGATGGCCGGCCCGATCGCGACGTAGAGCAGGGCGGCGGCGACCGGCCAGCTCCAGGCGATGTCGATGCCGATCACCAGCCCTTCGGCGCCGGAGAGCGCGGCGGACCACAGCACGCCGAACGCCACTTGCGCCAGCAGGAAGGCGGCCCAGTCGGCGCGCAGGCCGGGTGCGTCGCCTTGCTGCATCAGCATCCAGCTGTAGAAGGCCCAGGCAATCGTCGCCAGGATCATGTAGAGGTCGCCCGCGACCAGGCGCAGGGCCGCAAGTTGGGCAAGGTCGCCACGGCACAGCACGACGAGCACGCCGGCAATCGAGAGCACGGCGCCGGCCAGCTGCCTGCCTTTGACCGGAACATCGAAGAACAGGCGCCCGACCAGCAGCATCCAGACCGGCATGCCGGACGCCACCAGCGTCACGTTGATCGGCGTGGAAGTTTGCAGCGCGAGGTATTGCAGCGAGTTGTAGAGGCCGATGCCGAGCAGGCCGAGCATGCTGTAGCGGCGCCAGTTGGCCAGCACCCGGTTTTCGGGGCGCAGGGCGGCGCGCCCGAGCGGCAACAGGATCAGGAGCGCGATGCTCCAGCGCAGCAGGTTCAGGGTCATCGGCGGCACGGCGTCGCGCACGAGGCGGCCGACGATGGCATTGCCGGCCCAGAGCGCCGGCGCGGCCGTCAGGAGCAGGGCGGTGGAAGTGGTGAGTTTCGGTTTCATGGAAAAGCGGCGTCAGCCCTCGAAGAAGGAGGGCTACGCCGTGGCACGCGACCAACTCATAGTCGACTGTTGGTGGATTTAGCGGCGCGCTGGAGTCAGGACGCTGGGCAGCGCCTTCGGCAGCGTATCCGGATAGTCGCGCGAATAGTGCAGGCCGCGGCTTTCGTGGCGCGACAGCGCGCTGTTGACGATCAGCGAGGCGACATCGACCAGGTTGCGCAGTTCCAGCAAGTCGTGCGTGATGCGGAAGTTGCGGTAGTACTCGTCGATTTCTTCCTTCAGCAGAGCGATGCGGTGCTGGGCGCGTTCGAGGCGCTTGGTGGTACGCACGATGCCGACGTAATTCCACATGAAGCGGCGCAGTTCGTCCCAGTTGTGGGCGATCACGACTTCCTCGTCGGCGTTGGTCACGCGGCTTTCGTCCCAGGGCGGCAGCGGCGGGGTCTCCAGGCGCGGGGCGGCGGCGATCTGGCTGGCGCAGGCGCGGCCGACGACGACGCATTCGAGCAGCGAGTTGCTCGCCAGGCGATTCGCCCCGTGCAGGCCGGTGCAGGCGGTCTCGCCGACCGCATACAGGCCGGGAATGTCGGTGCGCCCGGCCAGGTCGGTGACCACGCCGCCGCAGGTGAAGTGCACGGCCGGCACGACAGGGATAGGTTCTTTAGTGATGTCGATGCCCAATTCGAGGCAGCGCGCATAAATGGTCGGGAAGTGTTCCTTCAGGAATTCGGGCGGCTGGTGGCTGATGTCGAGGTGCACGTAGTCGAGGCCGCGCTTTTTCATCTCGAAGTCGATGGCCCGGGCGACCACGTCGCGCGGAGCCAGTTCGCCGCGCTCGTCGTGGGCCGGCATGAAGCGCGTGCCGCCCGCCAGCGCCGTATCGGGCGGCAGTTTCAGCAGGCCGCCTTCGCCGCGGATGGCTTCGGTGATCAGGAAGGATTTCGCATACGGGTGGTACAGGCAGGTCGGGTGGAACTGCATGAACTCCATGTTCGAGATGCGGCAGCCGGCGCGCCAGGCCATGGCGATGCCGTCGCCGGTGGCGGTGTCGGGGTTGGTCGTGTACAGGTAGACCTTGCCGGCGCCGCCGGTGGCCAGCACCGTGTGCTCGGCTTCAAAGGTCAGCACCTGGCCGCTCTCTTCGTCCTGCACGTACAGGCCGTGGCAGCGCGGCTGGCCGACCAGGTGCGGCGTGCCGCCGTGCACTCCTTTCCCGGTCAGCTTGTCCGAGGTGATGACGTCGATCGCGCAGTGGTGTTCGAACAGCGTGATGTTCGGGTGCGCGCGTACCTTCTGTTCGAGCGTGACCTGCACCGCGTGGCCGGTGGCGTCGGCGGCGTGGATGATGCGCCGCTGGCTGTGCCCGCCTTCGCGGGTCAGGTGGAAACCCAGCTCGGCGCTGGCGTCGCGCGTGAAGGGCACGCCCTGTTCGATCAGCCATTCGATCGCGGAGCGCCCGTTTTCGACGATGTAGCGCGTGGCGGTCTCGTCGCACAGGCCGGCGCCGGCCACGAGGGTATCGGCGATGTGCTGGTCGTGGCTGTCGCCGGAATCGAGCACGGCGGCAATGCCGCCCTGGGCCCAACTGCTGGCGCCGTCGAGCAAGGCACGTTTGGAAATGATGGCAACCGAGCGCGTCTGCGCAAGATGCAGGGCCACCGACAGGCCGGCCAGGCCGCTGCCGACGATTGCAACGTCAAATTTCATGGAAAGTCTACTATTTGTACAGAGGCATCACTATAGACGATTTGCGCCGGATGCGTCCTGTACTGCCGCCTGGGGCCGCCTCACGCTCACCACGAGGTGAGCCAGCTGGCGCAGGCAAAGGCGACCGCCTCGCGCCAGGCACTGCCGCCCGAGTTCGCGCAGCCCGCGATCTGGACCCGGCGGCTGCGCGGGCCCTGGTGTTCCAGGGCGCAGGTGCTTCCCGCGCCACCTGCTGCGCTTCCTGCCGAGACGAGCAGCACGCGCCCGCCGAAGGCGCCGCCAGCCGGCCCGGGGCCACCCTGGGCAGGGACTGGCGCGGCGCCGCGTTCTTGCGCCCTGGCAGCCGCGCTCCGGAAGGCGGCGGCGCGGCGGAACAGGCGTTCCGCCGCGGAGCGGGGGGCGGAGCGTGGCGCGACGGTGGCGCCGGACAGGCCGTCGCCGGCCGCCTCCGGCAGCAGCGGATCGAGCAGGGCCAATCCCGCGACCCGGGCGTCGCCCGCCGCATACTGAGCGGCAAGGGGCGCGGCGTCGCCGGGAGCGAGGATGACGGATTCTTTCATCTCGGGCACATGAATGAAAAATTCTTTCATGGCGGCAGCGATGTCCTCGCCCGCCGGCACGGTTCCCGCCTCGGCGGCCTCGCCTTCGCTGTCGCCAAAACCGCGCCGGTCGAAGCGCATCACGGCAATGCCGCGTCCGGCCAGCAGGCGCGACAGCAAGGTGAACTGGCGATGGCTGCCCGCGCGGTACTGGGTACTGTCGGGCAGCACCAGCATGCCGCGCATCAGCGGACGCTCGGGAACGTCGACGATCCCGATCAGGCCGACGCCGGCCGAATGGAAGCGCAAGGCGCGCTGTTCGAGTTTCATGCCGGGTCTCCGGAAAACAGGTTGCAGGTGGCCGTGCGCAGGGAGGGACTGTCGACCTCGCCCGGGCCGGTCCAGCCGGGCGCGCCGTCGAGCGCATGGAAGTGCAGCTTGATGCCGGACGGCGCCCAGCGCTCGGAAAGGCGCGCCGCGCTCGCCGCCGCCTTCGATGGCGCGGCGCCGCCGTGCGCGAACCAGTGCACGGTGCAGGGCGGCAGCACCAGGCTGGCGGCGTCGCAGGCATCGACCGCCTTGACCAGTGGCACCGCCACTTCGTAGCCGCCGACCTCGATGACGCCGTGCACCGCCAGCTGGGCGCGCAGTGCCGCCGTACTGCGCGGCGCGCCCGGCGCCGGATCGCGCAACTGCGGCGACGTGCGCAGGAATTCGTTGATGCAGGCGCGCCCGCTCATGAACGGCTGCCACAGCAGCACGGAGCGCGGGCGCAGGCGCGCGGCGGCGTCGAGCGCCAGCAGGCCGCCGAGGCGCAGGCCCCACAGCGTCAGCGGTCCGCTGTCGCGCTCGGCCATCCAGTTGGCGGCGAGGGCGAGGTCATCGTGCCAGATCTGCCAGCGCCCGGCGTTGAATTCGCCGCAACTGTCGCCGCAGCCGAACAGGTCGATCTGCAACACCGCGTAGCCGAGCGCCGCGAAAGCACGCGACTGCTGCGCCGCCATGCGCCGTGTGCGGTTGAGCTCCTCCGCGAACGGATGCACGTAGAGGATGGCGCCACGCGGGGCGACCTGGGGATTCGGCGCATGGTACAGGCTGAACCGCGTGCCCGGCCTGGCATCGAAGAAAAACGGCTCCACGCGGGGCGTGGTCAGCAGCGGCGCATTCATGGACTGGCGTCTCCTGCACTCGGTTGGCTCGCCGCGAAGGGTTTCGCGTGTCGAAGCCGGGGTGTCGCGGGGTGGTCAATGCAACGAACGTGCATTTATGTCAATTAGACCCGCGTGCCACCGCCGGGTGTTGCGCGCTGACAGGGCGAGCGACCGGCCATATGTTGACCGGGATCAATAGCCAGCTTGCAGTTTTTCTGAATCATAGATTTCTTTAGAGCATGATCGGAGAAACCCATGGCCCAGCTGGCACACGAATTGGTGGACGAAGCGGCGGCACGCACACCCGCCGCCCTTGCCCTGCGCCATGGCGCCGAGCGCATCAGCTACGCGGCACTGGCCGGCGCCGCCTCCGCTGTCGGCGCCGGCCTGCGCGCTTGCGGCGCCGGAACCGACGAGCGCGTCGCGCTGCGCCTCGAAGTCTCTCCGGCCTTGGTGGCGGCGCTGCTCGGCGCGTCCGCCGCCGGCTGCGCCGTCGTGCCGATCGACCCCGCCTGGGGCGACGAGCGCTGCGCGGCGGTACTGCGCGACTGCGGCGCCGGTGTGCTGATTACCGAAGCGGCCGGTCTCGACAGCCTGCACGCCGTGCTCGGCGCTTGCCCGATGCTGCGCACGGTCGTCGTCCACGGGGGGACGGCCCCCGCGAATATGCCGCTGCGCACGCTCGAGTGGGAAGACTTCCTGTCCGTCCCGCGCCGTGCGGCCGGGGTGCCGGCAGCGGCGGCGCTGGCCGCGCTCTTGTATCGCGTCGACGCCGGCGGCGAAGCGCGCGGCATGGCCATGTCACACCGCAACCTTGTAGCCGGCGCGCAATCGACCGCCCGTTGCGCCGGACTGGGAACCGGCGACCGTGTCCTGGCCGCGCTGCCGCTGCACAGCGACTACGGCCTGAACGCCTTGCTCGCCACCTTCGCCGCCGGCGCGACCGCCGTGCTGGATGAAGCTTGTACCGGGCGGGCCGGTACTGGTCAGGCTTGTGCCGCGCTCGAGCGCCTGCTCGGGCGCGGCGATCTGACCGGCCTGTTCGCGTCCCCGGCGGCCCTGAAGACACTTGCCGGCCTCGACCTGGAACGCGCGGCCGACTTGCGCTACCTGGTCTGTGCCGGCGGCGCCCTGGAACGCAAGGCGCTCGACACCTTGCGCGGCGCGCTGCCGCGTACCCGCATCCACCTGCTGTACGACATCGGCGACGCCTGCCGCTCGACCAGCCTGATGCCCTCGATGCTCGACCAGCGTCCCGGCTCGATCGGCCGCGCCTTGCCGTATTCCGAGTGGCGGGTGCTGCGCCCGGACGGGCGCGAATGCGGCGCCGGCGAAACCGGGGAGCTCGTGCGCTGCGGCGCGCTCGTCACGCTCGGCTACTGGAACGACCCGCAACGCAACACCGAGCACTTCCGTGCGCTGCCCGCCATGCCCGCGATGGCCGGACTCGCGCGGCGCGAGATCGGCTACTATCCGGGCGTCGCCGCGCGCAAGGATCCCGACGGCTTCCTGTACCTGGTCGAGACGTGCAACGACATCATCGTCACCCAGGGCTATCGCGTGAGTCCGCGCGACGTGGAAAAGATCGTGGTCGGCACCGGACTCGTGGCCGAGGCGGCGGCGGTCGGCGTCGCCCATCCGGTGCTGGGCCAGGTTATCGCCGTGCTGGCGACGCCGCGTCCGGGCGCCCGGCTCGATTCATCGATCCTGTTCGGCGCCTGCCGGGCGCGCCTGCCCCAGCACATGCTGCCGGCGATGGTCGACGTGCGCCGGGCGCCGCTGCCGCGCGCACGCGATGGCCAGATCGACCGCGCGCTGCTGGCCGGCGAACTGGCGCCCCTGTTTGCCGAGGTGACGCCATGACCGGCCTGTGCGGCTGGTTCTCGAGCGAGCCGCCCGCCTTGCCGCTGGCGGAGATGGCGGCCCCCTTCGGTCTGGCCGTACCCCTGCGCACCGGCGTCCACGGCATGGGCGCGGCCGCGGTCTCGGCCACCATTGCCGGCGCCGGCAGCGAAGCGACCCTGTACTGCGTGGACGGTCTCCTGATCGCGCATTGGGGCGAGCGCGTCGAGGAGCTGGCCCGGCTGTGGCGCACCCACGGCGCGCAGGCCTGCGCGGCACTGTCGGGGCATTTCGCGTTCGCCATCCTCGACGAGCGGCGCGCCGAAGCGCTGCTGGCGGTCGACCGCTGCGCCACGCGGCCACTGTTCTACCAGTCGGTCGGACGCACGCTCCTGTTCGCCAGCAGCATGGAGGCGCTTGCGCGCCACCCCGGCGCCGGGCGCGAGCTCGATCCCCAGGCCGTGTTCGATTACCTTTACCTGAACGCGGTGCACGGCCCACGGACCATGCATGCGGGCGCACGCCGCCTGGCCCCGGGCGAACGCCTGCACCTGCGTGGCGGGCGCCTCGATCGCACGCACTA
>JAQGLR010000101.1 GCA_028292765.1 Massilia sp.
CCTGACGCGCCTGATGAATATGGGCGTGGCGCCGTTCAACATCGCCTCCTCGGTCATCATGATTACCGCGCAGCGGCTGGCGCGACGGCTTTGCGCCTGCAAGCAGCCGACCACGATACCGGACGAAGCGCTGCTGGAAGCCGGCTTTACGGAAGACGAGATCGATGGCAGCTGGACGCCGTACAAGGCGGTCGGATGCGATCGTTGCACCGGCAGCGGCTACAAAGGCCGGGTCGGCATCTACCAGATCATGCCCATCTCGGAAGCGATCGAAAAAATCATCCTGTCACACGGCACCGCGCTCGAAATCGAGGCGCAGGCCAGGCTGGACGGCGTCAAGACGCTGCGTGAAGCCGGCCTGGCCAAGGTCAGGGCCGGCCTCACCAGCCTCGAAGAAATACTCGGCTGTACCAACGTCTAAAGGAAAACCATGGCTATTTCTGCCAGCGCCAGTCACATCAAGGAATCGCTCTATACCTGGGAAGGCCGCGACCGCAGTGGCAAGCAGGTACGCGGGGAGGTGCGGGCCAGTGGCGAGAACGTGGTCAGCGCCACGCTGCGGCGCCAGGGCATCCTGGTCACCAAGGTCAAGAAACGGTCGATGCGCAGCGGCAAGAAGGTGACGGAAAAGGACATCACCCTCTTCACCCGGCAACTGGCGACCATGATGAAAGCCGGCGTGCCGCTGCTGCAGTCCTTCGATATCGTCGCCAAGGGGCATTCGAACCCGTCCGTGTCCAAGCTGATCCAGGAGATACGCGGCGACGTCGAGACCGGCACCAGCCTGAACCAGGCATTCCGCAAGTTTCCGCTGTATTTCGATCCGCTGTTCTGCAACCTGGTCGGCGCCGGCGAACAGGCCGGCATCCTGGAAGACCTGCTGCACCGCCTGGCCATCTACAAGGAGAAGACGCTCGCGATCAAGTCGAAGATCAAGTCGGCCCTGACCTACCCGATCGCGATTCTCGCGGTCGCCTTTATCGTGGTCGCCGTGATCATGATCTGGGTGGTCCCCGCCTTCAAATCCGTGTTCGCCAGCTTCGGCGCCGACCTGCCCGCGCCGACGCTGATGGTGATGGCGATGTCGGAGTTCTTCGTCGCGTGGTGGTACCTGATCTTCGGTTCGATTTTCGGCGCCATCTATTTCTTCTTCCAGGCCTGGCGCCGCTCGCTGAAAATGCAGCAGACGATGGACCGCATCCTGTTGCGCCTGCCGATTTTCGGCTCCGTGATCCGCAAGGCGACCATCGCACGCTGGACGCGCACCCTGTCGACCATGTTCGCGGCCGGCGTGCCGCTGGTCGAAGCGCTCGATTCGGTCGGCGGCGCTTCCGGCAACGCCGTGTACCTCGAGGCCACGCGCCGCATCCAGACCGAGGTGAGTACCGGCACCAGCCTGACGACCGCCATGCAGAACGTGAACGTGTTCCCGAGCCTGGTGACCCAGATGGTCGCCATCGGCGAGGAATCCGGCGCGCTCGACGCCATGCTGGGCAAAGTCGCCGACTTCTTCGAGGAAGAAGTCGACGAAGCCGTCGCCGCGCTGTCGTCGCTGATGGAGCCGCTGATCATGGTTATCCTGGGCGTGCTGATCGGCGGGCTGGTGGTGGCGATGTATTTGCCGATCTTTAAGCTGGGTTCGGTGGTGTAAGCGACGGCTGCAGGTTCTCGGAATACTTCGCAGTGACTTCGCAGTGGTTCTCACGTAGTTCGCAGTAGCTCTACGTCTATCTGACGTAGAGCGAGCCTGTCAGGAATTTTGTGTGCGGGGCCATTTATTAGGCGGTCGCGCGGGATCGTGAGGCGCATCTTGCCACCCGATGCCAAGACCGTCTTCTGGCTGCTGCCGTCACGATGGTTGCCCGCGCCACCAGGATCGATTCAGCATCCTTGTTCTCGACCTGGGCCAGC
This sequence comes from Massilia sp., assembly GCA_028292765.1. Classification (GTDB taxonomy): domain Bacteria; phylum Pseudomonadota; class Gammaproteobacteria; order Burkholderiales; family Burkholderiaceae_D; genus Telluria. The sequence continues at coordinate 1,912 of JAQGLR010000101.1, forward strand.
AACTGGTCAATCAGCTCGACGGGGATGAGGTCAGGTGCCTTCTGCTTCTTCGGTTTTTTTGTGGTCATTGCATCGGTCATAAAATTTCCCTTTCGGTATTATTTCATGACCCCGAACACACAAAAAGTCTGACAGGCTCCATCATCAAACTGTCCTTCGCGCCGCTTCGTCCCCCATCTTAATGACGCAAGCGCGCTCCCTAAATCCGCACATCGTTTGATCTAGCCCTACTACGCGGCGGACTCCAAACGTGCGCTGCGCACCGCCCCCTACAATTTTCTCTCTCTCTGTCTCCGCTGTGCCGCCACGCGTCGCATTTGAACAATTCACGCCAGAGATTCCTGCCATGTTTTCCGTGCGTATCCGTGAGCGATTTGCCGGCTGGCCCGCCCTGCTGCTGGCGCTGAGCGTGCTCACGTTCTACCGTGCCTCGGTCATCGTCGGCAATCGTCTGCCGCTGTTTTTCGACGAAGCGCAGTACTGGATCTGGTCGCAGCAACTCGACTGGGGTTATTACTCCAAGCCGCCCATGGTGGCCTGGGTGATACGGCTGTTCGCGCCCCTGGGTGACAGCGAACTTGCGGTCAGGCTAGGCGCACTGCTTCTCCATCCGCTCACCGCGCTGCTGGTATTTGCATGCGGGCGCAGCATGTTCGGCCAGCGAACCGGCCTATGGGCGGCACTATTGTTCATCAGCCTGCCGCTGGTGGGATTCAACTCCCTGTTCATGACCACCGATGCGCCGCTGTTCTTTTTTTGGGGCCTGACCACATGGGCCCTGTGGCGCGCCTTGCAGGGCAACGCCTGGCGCGACTGGCTGCTGGTGGGCGCTGCCGCCGGCCTGGGCATGCTGTCAAAGTATTCGATGGCGATTTTCCTGCCGTCCGCCGCGCTGGCGCTGTGCCTGCCGGCTTACCGCAGCCAGTGGCGCAACCGCCGCCTGTACGCCGCGCTCCTGCTGGCCCTACTCATCTTCCTGCCCAATATCTGGTGGAATGCACACTTCGGCTTCGTCAGCTTTCGGCATACCGCCGAGATCGCGCAGCTCGACCGCGCTCTGTTCCATCCGGCCAAGCTGGCCGAATTTCTCGTCGCGCAAATCGCTTGCGCGGGGCCGCTCGCTTTTGTCCTGCTGATCGGCGCACTGTGCACGCGCGCGAGCTGGCGCGACCCCAGGCTGGGCTTTCTGGCGGCGTTGACCTTGCCATTCCTGGCCCTTATCTCGCTGCAAGCCCTGCTGGCCAAAGCCAACCCCAATTGGGCCGCGCCCGCCTACTTCGGCGGCGTCCTTCTCGTGGCCGCGCGCCTGCCGCCCAGCAAGGGCTTCCTGATGACGCTGGCGATCGTCGCCAACCTGCTGCTGCTGTCCGGCTTCTATCACTACCGCGACCTGGCGGCGATGGCCGGGATCGAATTGTCGCGCAAGAGCGACCCGTATGCCCGCGTGCTTGGCTGGCCGCAAATCGGCGCGGCGGTACAACTGGAGCTTGCGCGCCACCCCGACGCCACGCTGACTGTCGCCACGCGCGAAGAGTTCGCCCTGCTCGGCTATTACGCGCACCCTCGCGCTGGCCGCCTGCTCATCTGGAACCCGGAAGGACGCGCCGCCAATCATTTCCATCTGGTCGCCGACGCTGGCAAGGACCTGGGCGGCAATTTCCTGTTCGCCACGCGCCAGCGCCTCGGCGAAACGCCCGCCGCGGCCTTCGAACGCTGGACCTCGCTGGGCAGCGTCAGCGTGCCGCTGTACCGGCGCGATTGCCTGACCCTGTATCTATACCAGGGCGAGCATTTCAAGGGGTATCGGCCATGAAGCGCTTACTGCGCCACCATGCCGACCTCATGCTGGCCGGCGCCACCGCTCTGGTCTTCCTGCTCTGGCCCGATCTGGACCTGTCCATTGCACGGCGCTTCTATGTGCCGGGCAGCGGCTTCACCGCGTTTCAGTCGTGGTGGGTCGAGCTCACCTATGTCCTTGTGGCCAGGTTCTGGGTGCTGGCAATTGTCCTGCTTGCCTTCTTGCTGTTCAGCCTGACGCCACGCACCAGGCGTCGATGGACGGGCCGGCGTCTGGCGGCCGGCTACCTGCTGGCGGTCCTGCTGCTGGGGCCTGGCCTGGTGGTCAATACCGTGCTCAAGAACCATTGGGGACGGCCACGGCCTGTCCACCTGCTGCAGTTCGGTGGCGACGCGGAGTTCACACCCGCTTTCGAGCCGAGCAGTCGTTGCCCGACCAACTGTTCCTTTGTCAGCGGTCATGCGGCTGCGGCTTTTTACCTGATGGCGCCCTTTTGGGTGAGCCGGCGCCGGTCCTACCTGTGGGGCGGCATCGCCTTCGGCTTGTTTGTCGGCTTCGTGCGCATGGCCATGGGCGCGCACTTCCTGTCCGATATCTTGTTCGCCGGTTTCATCGTGCATTTCACCTGTCGGGGCCTGGCGCCGGTGTTCTTTCGCCGCCGCTGCCTCGGGCCGATGAGCGCACCGGCCACTGCGCTCCCACGGAGCTTGCCCGAACCATGATGTTCCAGGAAAAACCGCCATGCTGCTATCGCTCGTGATCCCCGTGATGAATGAAGAGGGCTGCGCAAGTTACCCAGCAAGATGGCCAACTGGCTGATCCGCAGCGCCACCGGCGCGCACATCGCCGACTATGGTTGCACGCTCAAACTGTTTCGCAGCGAGGCCGCGAAAAATCCCGGCCTGTACGGCGAACTGCACCGCTACGTGCCGGTACTGGCCACGATCAACGGCGCGCGCATGACGTAGATGCCGGTACGCCACATTCCTTCCCCTGGAAGGTATGCACTGTTCCCACGTGTGTCTTCAGCCAGTCCGAAACGGCTTCTTCATCCTCCGCACCCGCCCAATCTTCGTCCCTGTAGCACCGGTAGACCGGGCCTGTAAGCCCGTATCCAGCCAAGGACCGGGGGTATTCGCATGATCATCTTCGACCGCCACCCACTGTTTCGGCACCCACGGAAATTCCCGTGGGAACCGGTACCCGATGACGGGCACCTCCAGGGGCGACCCACAGAAATCGGGGTTGGCATTGGCCAGGGGAGGGCCTGAACTGGGCGGCCTGACGTTACAGACGAACTCGCCGTTGCGCACCTCGCACGGGAAGGTTTGCCAGATCGTCGGGGTGCCGGCACTGAGCTCCAGCTCGGCAATGTCGAACTCGAACAGGTCTCCTCCCTGCCCCTCTACGCTGAGCACCGGATTGTCGCCCCGGATTTCCAGGGTCGAATCGAGCGCCCCCGCAGGCGCTCCAAACCGGCGGAACCGTTGGAAGGCCCAGGTGGGCGGCCTGGGGGTCACTCCAATGAAGGACTGTGGATCCGAAACCGGCAGCCCAGTGGCGGCTTGGCCTCCGAGCGTGTCTATCGCATCCACGAAAACTTTCGGGACATAAAATACACCGCCGCCCACCCTGGTATTGATAATCCGTACGCGCTCAAAATCCTGCGGCTGCCCGCCGCCCACTGCCCCGATGGCATCTCGTGTCGGGCAACCTGCCGGGACCTGCAGCCACTTCGGCAGGATCGCCAGCGGAATCAGACGCACCGTCCCATTGGCGGCCGATATGCCGCCGCGGGCGCACACCGCAACGCTACAAGCACTCAGCGTCACGCTGTACCGAAGCTCTCCAAACGGCTGCGTCGGCCCGCACTGCTCCGCAATCTCCGGCAGGGCATTGAACAGCTCCACGAAAGCGCTGCCTGACAAGCCGCCCACATTGACCGACGTGACGGTAATGACCGCTCGCCCCAATTGAGACAACGCGTCCATGTTGGCCGTAAACGTATGTTGATTCGGCTGGGCCGTCGGGACCAGGCTCACCTGCCGCACGATGGGCGGACGGGTCGAACCGGGGGCCTCGCCAGGCATGACCCGCAAGGTCGTCGACAGTATCTCGGCCCCGCTCACCGTACCGGTAACCTGGAAACCGCTGTGCGTAAAATCGACGGTGCCGCTGGAGGGCGCAGTGATCGATACCACCGGCGCCTGCGGGGCAGGAGGTGGTGCCCCATTGAATTCCACGTCGTCGATCGCCAGGTCATTTGTCGCCGCGACGGCACCGCCCGGATCAAGGAGGTTCACCTCGGCGCGCACGATATTCGCGCTGCCTGACGCCACTTCGAGCGGCAGGCGGATCGGCACTGGCACCGGTCGCGGGGCAACGAGGGTAAACGGCGCCGAATTGGCACGACCGACTTCCTGGCCGCCGGCATCGAAGGCTCGCATCTGCACGATCCTGGTGATGTTCTCCGGTATGACGCCACCATCCGAATACCCGGCCCAGACCCTGACGCGGCTTTGCGGTGCGAGGAAGTTCATCCTGAAAGGCACCCTGCAAAATTCCGCCGCATAGCAAGCTGTGACGGCCTTGGTGCCCGAATGGGCGAACCCGGGTATGGGGATCCCGGCCGAGTAATCGATGGCCGCCGCGTTAAGGAAAAGGACGCCTTTGCCGCCGTATTGTGCCTCTACATACACCTGGACGGGCATGCCCAGGCCGCCGGCCGGCAGTCCTCGAAGTCGATGACGATTTGCGCCTGCGCCAGCATCGATGCCGTCGCCAGACATACCAGGAGGCAGGCCCTGATGAAACCGGCCATTTGTCGAATCGTTTTCATGGCACCCCCGACATGCGCCTAGCGCGCTCTTGCTGCCGACAAAGCAAGGCTGCCGACCACGAAATTTGTATTCACGGCCACATTGCTCCGATTCTTCAGCCTTACGGTAACCGGGCCGGCGGCCACGACCAGGCGACGAGTCGAAGCCGTCCCTTCATTCGGACCGATTGGAAGGTTCTCTTCCGTCAGCACGTCCCCGCGCGACACGGTCAGGTCGAGTGGCCCCGTCCCCCCCATCCAGTCTGCCTTGGCCAGCACGACAGAAGGTTCCGTAATGTTCACTGTTACCCCTTGGCTTCGTCCCGGCCCAAGCGCAGCCTTCGCTACCGGCTGCCATTTGGTAGCACCGGTGTACGCTTCCTCTTTTTGTTCCGGGATATCCCCGATTGGCCGGATGATCGAAGGATCAAACTTTTCAAACGTTTTTCCGGGACTTTTAACCACCAGTCCGCACGCCTTGATTCAGGCAGGATCAACTGGCATCGAAAAACGATATCCATTAGAGGGGCAGGCTGCCGTTCGAAGTTCCACTCAAGCGCCAGACTTAATTCGAACAAATCGGTAACGCAACGCGAAGTGCGCTACGTTCCGACCCTTCCGGGGCTACCGCCCAGTTACCAGGAAATATGAAGCCAAGTCAGCAGTTCCACCGTTTCGGAAGCCTTCCAGCCAAGTAAACATGTGCTTTCTGGCCAGCAGCGAACACGGCCAAGAGCGCCTGACAAAACCTTCAGGGCGAGGCCCAAGGGCGAGGCCCAAGGGCGAGGCGCGGCGACGAAGACAGTACGCCTGTACGGCGAGGAGCTGCAACGCAGCGATGGCGCGCGCGCAGCGCGTGCGGCTTCACCTTTGTTGGGCGCTCCAAAGGCCCCACCGGCGGGCCGTGGGTCGCTCCACCGGCCCCTGGCCCTACCGGTTGGCGCTCCTGTCGTTGGGCCGGCAAGTGGTGCTGGAAGCGTAGGCTTCACGTCGAGTTAAGCCAGCCTGCTACCGTCCATACAGTGCGGACAGCGGCAAACGTCATGCTATACTGACCCTCGTCCCATTCCCCGGCATTCGTATGCGACGAGCACTCGTCATCTTTCTGATTCTGCTGTTTCCCCTGAATGTATTTGCCCTGTCCATTTCTGCTGCCCCGGTGCAGCAGTCGGTCGTTGAGACGGAACACGTCAACTCATCGAAACCAGCTATGGCGGACTCGTATTCCACTGGCGCGGCCGATTGGGAAAGCAAAGGCGATCTCGATGCGGACGAACCGCCGGCCAGCTCGGATTTTCATGATTCGATGAACGAGAGAATCCGCTTGCGATTTCCTGTTCTACCCGCTCGCGCGATATTACCCTATGCGCCATCGGTCTACATCCATCCATCTTTTCCGCCAATAAAGCCGCCCCCCGTGGCTTGAAGCAATCCCTCGACCCCGGTCCTGAAGTGGGTTTGCCCTGCGCATGCAAGGCGAATGACACGCGACGCCGGCGCGTTAAACGCAAGGCTGGATCCGGTCTATCCTTTGTTTGATCCTGTTCGTTCACGCTGACCCGGCTCATTGCTCCGGCGTCTGCGTATGACCACGAACGAATCGTTATTTAATATGAAAGAGGTAACAAGATGGAATGGTTGTTCGACCCAACAATATGGGTGGGTTTGCTGACACTGGTGATCCTGGAAATCGTTCTAGGCATCGACAATCTGATTTTTATCGCCATCCTTGCTGATAAATTGCCGCCGCATCAGCGCGACAAGGCGCGGCTGATCGGCTTGTCCCTGGCGATGGCGATGAGACTTGGCTTGCTGACGATCGTTTCGTGGCTTGTCACGCTCACCACGCCAATTTTTTCCGTGGGCCCCCTGGATTTTTCCGGACGAGACCTGATCCTTCTGCTCGGCGGATTTTTCCTGCTGTTCAAGGCCACTATCGAATTGCATGAACGCCTCGAAGGGGTCGTGCACACTCACACCGAGTCCAAGGTATATGCCGGCTTTGCCGCCGTGGTGGCCCAGATCGTGGTGCTCGATGCCGTGTTCTCGCTGGACGCCGTAATCACCGCAGTCGGTATGGTCGACAATCTGGGCGTGATGATGGCAGCTGTCATCATTTCGATTGGCGTCATGATCCTCGCGTCGAAGCCATTGACACGTTTCGTGAATGCACACCCGACCGTGGTTGTCCTGTGCCTGAGCTTCCTGCTGATGATCGGCCTGAGCCTGATTGCTGAAGGCTTGGGCTTCCATATCCCGAAAGGGTATCTGTATGCGGCCATCGGGTTCTCGGTGTTGATCGAAACCTTGAACCAGTTCGCGCGCCGCAATTTCCTCAAGAATGAGGCGCGCGTGCCGTTCCGCGACCGCACCGCAGAATCGGTCCTGCGTCTGCTTGGCAGCAGGAAGCGTGTCGAGGCTACACTCGAAGTGCAGGACAAGCAGACCATGGAACAGGAAGCATTCGCCGTCGAGGAGCGCAATATGGTCAGCGGCGTGTTGACACTTGCCGACAGGTCAATTCGTTCCATCATGACGCCGCGTTCAGAGATGTCCTGGGTCAATCTCGACGATGCCACGGACGTCATCCTGCAGCAGCTGCAGGAAACGCCGCACAGCCTGCTGCCAGTGTGCCGGGGCCAGCTTGACAATGTCATCGGAATCGCACGCAGCAAGGACTTGATCAGCGATCTCGTCTTACGCCAGCGTATCGACGAGTCGATCGAGAGCGGGACCCTGCGCAAACCCATCGTGTTCCCGGAGACAGCCGGCGTGCTGAAGGCTATGGATACGCTAAAGCGCGCGCATGGGCAGCTTGTACTCGTTGCCGACGAATTCGGCAGTGTGCGAGGACTGCTGACGCCGATTGACATCCTCGAGGCGATCGCCGGCGAATTCCCCGACGAGGACGAACAGCTGGCTGTACAGATGCAGGCACCCGGCCAGTGGGAGGTCGATGGTGCAGCCGACCTTCATCAGCTCGAACAAATCCTTGAAACCGATGGGCTGGTCAGCGACGAGGCCGACTATGCGTCGCTCGCAGGATTCCTCCTGGCGCGCTTTGAGACTCTCCCTGAAGTCGGACAGGCCATGGAACTGGATGGATTACGCTACGAAATCCTCTCGGTCGAGGACAGGCGCATCGCCAAGGTATCGATCCGCCGGGTTGATCCTACTCAACCAGGAGAGGCGGCCTGATGCCCCTCCCGTTGCGACCGGCACCATTCGGTCTCTCGCAGGCAACGTGCAGCGTCTGTGCATGCGCTGCCGTCACGTCGATTTCGCAACATCGGCAAGGAGCGATTACATGGACCAACGCGTAAGGGAGCCGTCCGACGGACTCGCCCTGTCGGACATGCTGCAGCAGTTAGCCGACAGCGGCGACAGCGAGCGTATTTCCATCGGCGATCTGGTCGCTGCGATGGGGGATCGGGCACTAGGCGCACTGTTATTCATTTTCGCCTTTCCCAATGTGTTGCCGAGTTTGCCCGGGACCTCGGCGATACTCGGCGCGCCCATGGTCTTCCTGGCCGCGCAATTGGCCCTCAACCGCAAGCCCTGGCTACCCGGCATCATCGCCAGGCGCTCGATGTCGCGCAAGGATTTCCAATCTTTGATTCTGCGAATGCGCCCATGGATGCAACGTGCCGAGCGAATGCTGCGTCCGCGTGCCAAGGTCCTGGCCATGCCGCCGATGGAGTACGGAGTGGGCTGCGTTTGCTTTTTGCTCGCGCTTGTCATCCTGTTGCCGATCCCACTGGGGAATATGCTGCCCGCGCTGTCGATCAGTCTGCTGGCCCTGGGTGTACTCGAGCGTGACGGGTATTGGATCGTTGCGGGCCTGACGGCTGCGGTCACCTCGGCGGTACTGGTGTCGGGTGTGGTCTGGGCGCTCATCAAGGCCGCGATCTTCATGAGCAAGCAATTCTTTTTGTGATGTTTCTCTCGTCAATCAGTGCGCGCCGCCGAGCTGTTTGCCTGTGTCGGCAGCCGTTTCGACATCGCTGAACTGTACAAGCACGAACAACTCTATCGGGTGGCTGGAAGCGGTGCAAGACCAACCCGGGCCGACACCGAATCGCAGCCTGCCTACCCCGGTAGCGGCGGATTGCCGGCCGCCTTGACTTCCTTGAGCACGAAGGAGGTGTACACCTCCTTCACGCTCGGCAGGCCGTTGATGTAATTCCCCGAAAACACACCGTAGGCCTCGAGGTCCTCGGCCACGACGATCAGTTGGTGATCGTAGCGGCCCGAGATGCGAAAGCACGCCAGTACCTGGGGAATTTCCTGCACTGCGGCTTCGAAAGCGAGCAGGCTTTGCGCGTCTTTCTTGTCGAGCGAGACCTGCACGATCGCGGTCACCTGATAGCCCAGGCGCTGGACGTTCAGACGCGCATGGTAGCCGCTGATCAATCCCACCTCCTCCAGCCGCTTGACGCGGCGCCAGCACGGCGACGTCGTCAGCGACACCCGTTCGGCCAGGTCCGCGCTGGACAGGCGCGCGTCCGCTTGCAGCTCTTCAAGGATGCGGCGGTCGATACGGTCCAGTTTTATACCAAGCTTGCTCATGCGATCCACTCATTCCAACTATTAATCTTCAATGAAACAATCGTTCCAAAAATGCGACCAGGGTAGAGTCAATATAGCAAAATTTTGCGATACGGAAAGACTATAATTTTTGTAACGAAAGCAAAAACAACGATAGCGGCTTGCCGCACCGAGGGAAAACACCACCGGCCACGAGCCGGTCACTGCTTGGGACGTTATCGCGGACCAGGGCAGCAGCGCCCTTTGGAGACAAACAAGAACACGCCAACCGGCGGGTCAGCTGCTGCATTGCAACACTCAGCAATTTCCCGCGTCACTGTCACTTTAATGTCACCAAGGAGTCGTTCCGCATGTCCGTGCCAATCCCCACCCTCAAACCCTTTGTCGTGCTGCTGGCCACCGCCTTCGGTACGGTTGGCCTGCCGGGCTTGTCCCTGGCGCAAACCGCCGATGGCAGCACCCCGACCATGGCGCGCGTGCTCGTCACCGGCTCATCCATCAAGCGCATCGACGGCGAGACCGCGCTGCCGGTGCAGATCCTCAAGCGCGAGGATATCGAGCGCACCGGCGCGACCTCGACCGAGGAACTGGTTAAGCAGTTGAGTTCGCTCTCGAGCGCCGGCAGCGCGACCACGGTCGCCAACGCCTCCGGCTACGGCGGCGGCAGCATCGCCACCGTGTCGCTGCGCGGCCTGGGCGGTGCGCGCACGCTGGTGCTGGTCAATGGCCGCCGCGTGTCCGTGTATGGCGGCGGCTCGGCCGGTTCCGCAGGGTCGTCGGTCGACGTCAACAGCATTCCGCTGTCGGCGATCGAGCGCGTCGAGGTGTTGAAGGACGGCGCCTCGGCCGTGTACGGTTCGGACGCGATCGCCGGCGTCGTCAACTTCATCCTGCGCAAGGATTTCACCGGGATTGAGGCCACCGCCAACTACGGCCAGACGAGCGACGATCTCGGGCGCGACCGCAAGGCTTCGGTCTTCGCCGGTTTCGGCCGCTTTGCCGAGGACGGCTGGAACCTGACCACCAGCGTCACGGTACAGAGGACCGATCCGATCCTCGGCTCCGACCGCGCGTTCGCACGGCGCCTGAACACCGACGAGCGGAACGACTACACCTCGTCGATCGCCTTCCCGGCCAACGTGGTGCTGAACAACCGCGGCACGCTGGGCAACCCCGCGCTGCCGAACTGTGGTCCGTATTCGCTGGTGTCGCCGTTTTCCAGCACCCGCTGCACCTACGACAACAGTCCTTTCGTATCGCTCCAGCCCGACTTCGAGAAGGCCAGCTTCATGGCCAACGGCCGCCTGCGCCTCGCTGGCGATGCCGAGGCCTATTTCGAATCGGGTTACACCAGGAACAAGATCACCTCGACCACGCAGGCCGTGCCGCTGTCCTACAACGCGGTGACCACCGCCACCAATCCCTACGTGCCCGCGTTCCAGCAGCTGATCGCACAGTATCCCGGCATGGCCGCCAGATACGGCAGCAATATCGGCCGCGGCGGCTTCATCCTGGTGCCAAGCAGCCGGTATTATCCGGCTGCCTTCGCCGCCGCCAACGGCCTGACCGGCCTGCCGCTGCTGCTGAACTACCGCGATATCGCCAACGGCTCGCGCAACACGCGCGACGTGTCCGAAAGCGCTCGCCTCGTGACCGGTGTGCGCGGCACCGTGGCTGGCTGGGACATGGATTCGGCTTTCCTGTACAGCCAGAGCAAGGTGCATTCCGAGCTGCTGTCCGGTTACGCGCAGTATTCGAAGGTGCTGCCGATCTTTAACAGCGGCGTGATCAACCCGTTCGGCGACACTGCCGACCAGTCGGCCCTGGAAGCCGTGCGCGCCGCCGAGTTCCGCGGCACCAGCTATTCGTCGAAAACCTCGACCACCTCGGTCGATGTGAAAGGGTCGCGCGAAATCTGGACCCTGCCGGCAGGCGCGGTCGGCATGGCGCTGGGCGCCGAGCTGCGCCGTGAGCAATTCAACTACGATCCCTCGGTCGCGATCCAGACCGGCGACATCGCCGGCCTGGGCGGCAATGCCTTCCCGGTGACGGGCGCGCGCAACGTCGGTTCCGTGTATGCCGAGATGAGCATCCCGATCATCAGGAAGCTCGACGCCGACGTCGCCGTCCGCTACGACAGCTACCAGGGAGTCGGCCACACCGTGAACCCGAAGGCCTCGCTGCGCTGGCAGCCGACGGACACCCTGATGCTGCGTTCGGCCGTGGGCAAAGGTTTCCGCGCGCCGTCGCTGACCGACCTGTACACCCCGCAAGCGACCAGCATCACCGGCAACGGCTCGCGCGACTACCTGCGCTGCCCGAACCTGGCGACCGGCGCTCCGCGCGACTGCAACTTCCAGTTCACCACCGTCACCGGCGGCAACCCGAACCTGAAGCCCGAGAAATCGCTGTCCATCACCGCCGGCGTGATGTGGGAGCCGGTCAAGAATGCCTCGATCAGCCTGGACGCCTTCCGCATCGACCTGAAGGATGCGATCGTCGTCGGCGGCCTGAGCTCGACCTACTTCCTGTCCAACGCCGAGCGTACCGCGCAATACGCGCAGTTCATCAACCGCGGCGCGGCGGACGGCAACGCGGCCGGCGTGGGCCCGATCGAATCGATCGTCCAGACCAATGCCAACCTGTTCCAGACCAAGGTGGCCGGCGTGGACGTCGACGCCGTGTACCGCCTGCGCATCGGCGAGCGCAACCGCATGAGCCTGCGCCTGTCCGGCACCTACATGGACAAGTACGACACGCAGGGACCGGACGGCAGCTATACCAGCTCGCTCGACCAGGCCCTGAATGCCTCGGGCGGCGTGGTCCTGCGCTGGAAGCACAATGCCAGCGCCACCTGGGAGGCCGGCCCATATGCCGTAACGCTGTTGCAGAACTACCAGAAGGCCTACAACGACGCGCTGGCCAACCTGGCTCCGGCCGGCTCGGCGCGCCGCAAGGTGGAGGCCTACCAGACCTTCGACATGCAGTTCGCCTACTCCGGCATCAAGAACACGAAGCTGGCGCTGGGCGTGAAGAACTTGGCCGACCGCGATCCGCCGTACACCAACCTGACGTCCAACTTCCTCGGCGGTTACGACGTCAGCTATGCCGATCCGCGCGGGCGCTTCCTCTACGCCAGCGCCACCTATTCGTACAAGTAAGAAAGAGTGATCATGCAACTGAATTTGAAACACTCCGCCGTCGCCGGCATGCTGCTGGCCGCCACCTGCGCGGCGCAAGCGGCGGACCCCGGCACGGCCAGGCGCCAGGCCGAGATCGACGCCATCGTGCGCGAGATTTCGCCGCAGCGCATCCGCGCCCATGTCGAGAAGTTAGTGGGCTTCGGCACCCGCCACACGATGTCGGACACCACGTCCGATACACGCGGCATCGGCGCCGCGCGGCGCTGGATCAGGAGCGAGCTGGAACGCTGCGGCGCCGCTGCCGGCGGACGCCTGCAGGTGGCCTTCGACAGCCACGTCCACCCGGTGATGGCACGCTTGTCACGCCCGACCGAAATCGTCAACGTGGTGGCCACCCTGCCGGGCACCCAGCCTGAATCGAAGGACCGGATCTACGTGGTCAGCGGGCACTATGACAGCATCGTCAGCGACGTGATGAACGCGAACGACGACGCGCCGGGCGCCAACGACGACGCCTCGGGCACGGCCGCCGTAATGGAAATGGCCTGCGTGATGGCGAAGCACCGTTTCGATGCGACGCTGGTATTCATGGCCGTGGCGGCGGAAGAACAGGGCCTGCTGGGCGCGGGCCACTGGGCGAAGCAGGCGCGCGAGAAAAACCTGAACGTGGCCGGCATGTTCACCAACGACATCATCGGCAATTCGCGCAACGACGAGGGCAAGGTCGACGACAAACAGGTGCGCCTGTTCGCCGAAGGCGTCCCGCCGGGGAAGGAAATCCCGGAGGCGCTGCGTGCCCGGTTCGCCACCGGCGGCGAAAACGACACGCCCACGCGCCAGCTGGCCCGCCACGTCAAGGAAGTCGGGGAGCGCTATGTCCCCGGCTTCAAGGTGACGGTCGTGAACCGGCGCGACCGCTACCTGCGCGGCGGCGACCACATCCCGTTCCTCGAGCAGGGCTTCCCGGCGCTGCGCTTTACCGAGAACGCCGAAGACTTCCGCCACCAGCACCAGGACCTGCGCACCGAGGGTGGGAAAAAGTACGGCGACCTGGTCGAGTACATGGACTTCAACTACGCTGCGAAGATCGCGCGCGTCAACGCCGCCTCGCTCGCCTCGCTGGCGCTGGCTCCGGCCGCGCCGCGCGAGGTCAAGGTGATCACGAAGAAGCTGACGAACAAGACCGAGCTGGCGTGGGCGCCGAATGGCGAACCGGACCTCGCCGGCTACCGTGTCGTGTGGCGCGAGACCACCGCCGCCGGCTGGCAGGGTTCCAGGTTCGTCGGCAACGTGACGACCTACACCAGCGACCTCTCGAAGGACAACGTGTTCTTCGGCGTGCAGGCGGTTGACAGGAACGGCAACGTCAGCCCGGCGACGTATCCGCTACCGGCGCGCTGACCGGGCGTGCCGGGTCGGCAGGATGGCCTGCCTCCGCAATGAGGCAGGCCATTTTTGACACTGTACTTTGGCAGCTCATCCACCGAGGCGATCCATGAATACCCCAAGCCGCCTGATCGCCTCGTCGAGGCTCTCGCGGCTGGAGGCATACGACAGGCGCACGTAACGATCCGCGCCGCAATGGCCGAAGTCCTTGCCGGGCGTCAGCGCAACGTGCACTTCGTCCAGGGCCCGCTCGCAGAACTGCCAGGACGTGAGCCCCGTCCCGCCCACATCGAAGTACACATAGAAAGCGCCGTCCGGCGGGACCGGGACCGGCAGCCCGATCCCCGCGAGACCTTTCAATACCAGTTCCCGGCGCCGGGCGAACTCGACCCGCCGCTCTTCGCAGATCGCGAGCGACTCCGGCGTAAAACAGGCCAGCGCCGCCTGCTGGGATACGTTGGACGGGCAAATATAGTAATTCTGGGCCAGGCGCTCCATCGTCGGCACCATCCCTTCCGGGACCACGGCCCAGCCAAGGCGCCAGCCGGTCATCCCGAAATACTTCGAGAAGCTGTTGATGACGATGGCGCCATCGTCAAAGGCCAGGACCGTCTGCGGCGCGCGGCCCGCATCATCCCGGTCGCCCAGGTTCAGGTAGATCTCGTCGACGATGCGCCACGCATCGTTCTCGCGCGCCCACTCGCAAATCGCACGCAGTTCAAGGGGAGCCACCGAGGTGCCGGTCGGATTCGAAGGCGTCGCGATCATCAGTCCTTTCGTCCCTTGCGTCCAGTTGGCGCGGACGCTGTCGGCACTCAGCTGGAAGCGGGTGCTTGCATCGGTTTTCACGAGTTTGACCTGCGCGCCGAAGCTGCTGAGGAACTGGCGGTTGCACGGATACGAGGGGTCGCCGACGATCACTTCGTCGCCGGGATCGACCAGCGCGGCAGTCACCAGCAGCAGCGCAGCCGAGGCCCCGGCGGTGACGATGATCCGGTTGGGCGCGATCGTGACGCCATGCTCGCGCAGATAGAAGCCGGCGATCGCCGCGCGCAGGGCCGGCATTCCCAAAGCCGCGGTGTAGGGAAGCGAACCGCCATCGACTGCCGTGCGCGCCGCGTCCAGCACGGCGGGAGGCGGGCCGAAATCGGGCTCTCCCAGGCTGAGCTTGATGACGTGGTGGCCTTGCGCTTCCAGGGCGGCGGCGCGTTTGCCGAACTCCATGGCGAAGAATGGATCGATCGACTGGGCGCGTTGGGATATTTTCATGATGGGTTTCCGATGCAAGACTGTCCGAACCGGATTTTATACGCGCGGGCGCGTTATCTGCGGCCCGGAACGATATCCACCCCGATCAGCTCCGCCAACGCCAGCAGCTCGCCATACGCACCCGCATCCCCCGCCAGGCTGCGCGATGTCGAAACCTGCCGCAAAACGTCGCCACCGATCCGGTCGCCGAACAACACGACTGACCTCGCGCTGTCGTCCTGGCGCGAGGTCCAGCACAGCCCCTGCACCTCGGGGCATTGCGCGTGAATTGCCTCGGCCCACAGCCGGGTCACGGGATACTGGTCTTTTTCCGTGTCGATCAGGGCCTTGCTGCCCAGGTCGGCCAGCAACAGGCCGGCTGCCGCGTCGAACCGGGAATGCACCTGCCCGTCCAGCTTGTTCTTGTCGAAGGTTTTGTAGCCTGCCGCGAAGGGGACGTCATGGAATACCGATTCCATCGCCGCGCAGGCGAAGCTCGAGCCGCCATAGAGCGTCGGGATCGGATGGCCCTCGCTGTTCCGGATGGGGCTGAAGCGCGCGTTGCCCTGCAATCCGGGATTGAATTGCACCCCGCCATACTGGCAGTGGTGAACCCGGTGGATGGTGGTGGCGGCCGGCCATGTGGTAGTGGATGTATGCAAGGAGGATGGTGGCGGGCTTGCGATGCCGGCCATGGCCTCGCGCGGAGCGGTGTCGGTAGCAGCTGTGCTGAGTTGGATGGTGCGCGGCTTGGGGGCCGGCGTCTTAACCATGCAGCACGCCTTCGCGTTCGTCCGCCGCTGCCGCGATCACGCGCTCGGGTTCAAGGGCGAGCAGGTCGCGTGGCGTTTTTCCGCCCAGGAAACTGTTGGCGGACATGAACCAGTAGGACAAGCCCCAACTGTCTTTGGCGTCGCCGAAGGTCTTGATGACTTGCGCCAGCGCCTTGCGCGGCCGGTAGCCGGCATGGGCGTCGAGTCCGTAACTGGGGAAATAGTCGATGCCGTTGTGGCGGATGGCGAAAATGGCGCCGTCGCGCTTCCACTTGTTGGGCTGGGCGCTGGGATTGGTGGCGCTGAAATTCGCTGCCGTGGCGATTTCGGCCGCCGTCATCCAGTCGCCGCTGTCGATGACCGCGGTACGGGCCCGCGCCAGCATGGTTGCTTCCTTCAGCTCGTTCGGCGTGGGCGGCACCTTCGGCACCAGCGCCTCGACGATCGCTTCGAGCGATTCGCGATGGTGGTTGCCGACCAGGGTTTTGACGAGGCCGGCGATGCTGGCGAAGGTTTGCGCAATCGCAGCCGCTTCGCGCGGGGTGGCATGGGCCAGTGCCACGGCCACCACCTGTTCGGCATCGACCTGGTGCAAGCCCCTACTGACCTCTTCGGGGTCGCCTGCAAGGGTCGAAATACCGGGCACTTCATGTTCCAGTGCGTACATGGCCCCTCCTGATGAGATTATGCTGGCTAACTTCATTCCATCATAACCCATATAACCAATCCGCACCACGAACGGGTTAAGGAGGCAGAAAGAAAGCTACAACCCGCGCAAAGGGCTGCGGATGCAAGCTTCCTTCGCAAAATAGGGAGAAACACCCTAAAATACGTTGATCTACGGAACCATTCTTCACTTTCGGAAGCCAGCCTTTGGAAACTCTTCTCTTTGCCGCCCCGGCATCGCTCGCCCCTGCCCTGGTCGCGGGCCTGTTTGGCCTACTTATCGGCAGTTTCCTGAACGTGGTGATCCATCGCGTCCCGAAGATGATGCAGCGCGAGTCCGACAATTACGTCGCCCACGAAAGCGGCAAGGAATTGCCGCACACGGAGCGCTATAACCTGATGGTGCCACGTTCGGCCTGCCCGCACTGCGGCCACCAGATCGGGGCGTTCGAGAACATCCCGGTCCTCAGCTGGCTGGCGCTGCGCGGCAGGTGCCGCAAATGCAAGGCGCCGATCTCGCCGCGCTACCCGGCCGTCGAGCTCCTGACCGGCCTGCTGTCCGCCTTGCTGGTATGGACCTTCGGCAGCGGTGTCGCCGGCCTGGCGACCCTGCTGTTCGCTTACCTGTTGATCGCGATGACCTTCATCGACGTCGACACCCAGCTGTTGCCGGACGACCTTACCTTCCCCCTGCTGTGGGCCGGCCTGCTGGTCAACCTGGACGGCACCTTCGTGCCGCTGCGCGACGCCGTCATCGGCGCGGCCGCCGGTTACCTCGTATTGTGGGCGGTGTACTGGCTGTTCAAGCTGGTCACCGGCAAGGAAGGCATGGGCTATGGCGACTTCAAGCTGCTTGCCGCCCTCGGCGCCTGGCTTGGCTGGGCAATGCTGCCGACAATTATCCTGCTGTCCTCGGTGGTGGGCGCCCTGGTGGGCATCAGCCTGATCGTGTTTGCCAAGCGCGGGCGCGACAAGCCGATTCCGTTCGGTCCCTACCTGGCCGCCGCCGGCATGATCGCCCTGCTCTACGGCGAACAAATCGGCGCCGTGTTCCAGGGCTACCTGGCGTAAATCGATGACAGTCGCCCACGCCCCCGCATTCTCCGTTGGACTGACCGGCGGCATCGGCTGCGGCAAGACGACGGTCGCCGACCTGTTCGGCGCGCTTGGCGCAACGCTGGTTGACACCGACGCCATCGCCCACTCCCTCACGGCGCCGCACGGGGCCGCCATGGGGGCGATCCTGGGCGAATTCGGCGCCGGTTTCGCAACGCCTGACGGCGCGCTGGAGCGCGCGAAGATGCGCGAACTGGTGTTTGCCGACCCCGGCGCCCGTGCCCGGCTGGAAGCGATCCTGCATCCGCGCATCAGGGAGGCGACGGCCGCCGCGGCGGCGATCGCCACCGGCCCCTACGTCATCTTCGTGGTGCCGCTCCTGATCGAGTCCGGCACCTGGGTTGGCCGCGTCACGCGGGTGCTGGCGATCGACTGTTCGGAAGAGACGCAAGTCGCGCGCGTCATGGCGAGAAATAAGCTCAGCGAGTCCCAGGTACGTGCCATCATGGCCGCGCAGGCGACCCGTTCGCAGCGCCTGGCCGCGGCCGATGACGTGATCCTGAACGACGACGGTATCGAGGCGCTGGCGCCCCAGGTCGAACGCCTGCACGCGTTTTACCTGGCCGAGGCGGCGCGCATGGGCGCATCAATAATGCGGGATTTGTAATTTTGCTTCGCATGGTTCAGAATCACGGGGTTGCTCGCCAGCCCACATCCAGGGGAATGTTACTTTGATCGTCTATGAATATCCTTTCAACGAGCGCATTCGCACGTTGTTGCGGCTGGAAGACCTGTACGAAAAATTCAAGTTCTTCGTGCAGCAGGAGCATCCGATGCAGCACCACGTCGCGCTCGCGACGATCTTCGACATACTGGAAGTGGCCGGCCGCGCCGACCTGAAATCCGACCTGCTGCAAGAACTCGAACGCCAGAAGCAAAGCCTGCTGGCCTACCGCAGCAACCCGGCGGTGGCGGCCGATGCCCTCGACGCCATCCTGGCCGAGCTCGACCAGGTAAGCAGCGCACTGGTTGCCGCCCAGGGCAAGACCGGCCAGAACGTCCGCGACAACGAGTGGCTGATGAGCATCCGCGGCCGCACGATCATTCCCGGCGGCGCCTGCGAATTCGATTTACCCTCGTATTACGCCTGGCAGAAGCGCCCGTTCGACCAGCGCCATGCCGACATCATGGCCTGGTTCGGTCCGCTGGCGCCGCTGTGCGACGCCCTCGCCCTCGTGCTGCGCCTGCTGCGCGACTCCGGCCGCCCGACCAAGATGATCGCGACCTCCGGCAGCTACCAGCAGATGTTGCAGGGAAAGATTTACCACATGCTGAGGCTCGGCCTGGACGAGTCGCTGGGCGCGATCCCGGAGATTTCCGCCAACAAGTACATGCTGTGGGTGCGCTTTACCACCCAGGGCGGCGACCTGAAGCCCAAGTCACTCGAAGAAGACGTGCCGTTCGAGCTGACGCTCTGTAATTTTTAAGTTTGAAGAACCACCATGACCGTTGTTGCCTGCCCCACCTGCGCCAGGAAAGTCGAATGGACGCCAGAGAATAAATATCGCCCGTTCTGCTCGGAGCGCTGCAAACAGATCGACCTGGGCGCCTGGGCCGAAGAGAAGTACACCATTCCGGGTGCTGCGCCGAACGAGCTGCAGGAAAATCCGCTGGACGACGAAGACAAGCACTGACTTGGCGCCCTCGCCCGGATTGCTGGCGGGCGCAACCCAGGGTGGACGGGATTCCAGCCCCCCGGACTGAAATCCCCGTCCACCCTACGATTTACGCGGTAACCGTGATCCCGCCCGGCACCAGCACCGGCTTGTTGACGCGGCCGTAACGGTCCATGAACAGCCCTTCCAGGCCGATCTCCGGCTGGCGGCCCGAGACTATGTCGGCCAGCACGCGGCCGGAACCGCAGGCCATGGTCCAGCCCAGCGTGCCGTGGCCGGTGTTCAGGAACAGGTTGCGGTAAGGGGTCGGGCCGACGACCGGCGTGCCGTCCGGCGTCATCGGGCGCAGGCCGCACCAGAACTCGGCCTTCGACACGTCGCCACCCTGCGGGAACAGGTCGGTGACCGAGTGTTCCAGGGTATCGCGGCGCGCCTGGTGCAGGCTCAGGTCGTAACCTGCGATCTCGGCGGTGCCGCCGACGCGGATGCGGTCGCCAAGGCGCGTGATCGCCACCTTGTAGGTCTCGTCCATGATGGTCGATTCAGGCGCGCCCGAGGCGTCGGTGATCGGCACCGTGATCGAGTAGCCCTTGACCGGGTAGACCGGGATCTTGATGCCGATTTGCTTGAGCACGAAGGGCGAATAGCTGCCCAGCGCCAGCACGTACGAATCGGCTTTCAGTTCGCCTTGCGAGGTCATCACGCCGGTGATTTTGTCGCCTTCGACGGACAAGCGCTTGATGTCGACGCCATGGCGGAATTTCACGCCCAGTGCCTTGGCCATCTCGGCCAGTTTCTGGGTGAACTTGAAGCAGTCGCCGGTCTCGTCGTTCGGCAGCAGCAGGCCGCCGACGAACTTGCCGCGTACTTTCGCGAGCGCCGGTTCGTAGGCTTCGCAGCCGGCCGGGTCGAGCACCTCGTACGGCACGCCGTACTGCTGCAGCACGGCGATGTCGGTCGCGGCGCCGTCGAGCTGCTTCTGGTTGCGGAACAGCTGCAGGGTGCCCTGGCTGCGCTCGTCGTAGGCGATGCCGGTATCGGCGCGCAGTTGCACCAGCACGTCGCGGCTGTACTCGGCCAGGCGCACCATGCGGCCCTTGTTGATGGCGTAGCTCTTGTGGTTGCAGTTGGCCAGCATCTGCAGCATCCAGCGCCACTGGGCGGGGTCGAGTTTCGGACGCACCACGAGCGGGCTGTGCTGCATCATCAGCCATTTGACGGCTTTCGCCGGCACGCCCGGGCCGGCCCACGGGGACGCATAGCCGGGCGAGATTTCGCCGGCGTTGCCATAACTCGTTTCCATGCCGGCGGCCGGCTGGCGGTCGATGACGGTCACGTCATGCCCGGCCTGGGCCAGGTAATACGCCGTGGTGGTGCCGATGACACCACTACCCAAGACGATGATTTTCACAGGGATCCTTCAACAGATTGATTGACTGCTTCTTACCTTGCAAAGCGCAGCTGGTCGAGCCACTCGAGCAAGGGAATGGTGGCGGGCAGCAGCGGGGTAACGCCGACTGTCCCTTGCCAAGCAAAGGCCTGGCCTTCCAGGCTTTGCGGTTCGCCGCGCCAGTGGCGGCTGATATAAAAATGGAGCCGCACATGGGCGTGCTCGTAGACGTGTTCGACGCCGCACCACTCGATGGCGCTGTCGATCTGCACGCCCAGCTCCTCGACGAATTCGCGCTGCAAGGCGGCGAAGATGTCTTCACCCGGTTCGACTTTACCGCCGGGGAATTCCCAGTAGCCCGCGTAGGGCTTGCCCGCCGGGCGCTGGCCAAGCAGCACGTCGCCGTTCGGGCGCATCAAGATGCCGACCGCCACATCGATCGGCTGGGCCTTTGCTTCCTGCATGGCTGGTCCGTCCGAAAAATCCGATATTGTACGCCAGCCTGATGCGCAAGGCATGGCTGCTGTTGTGTCGGGCGGTACAGAGTGCCCACCCTACGTGGGCAGCTTGCCGGCGTAGTCTTTTGCAAACTGCCACGCAACGCGCCCGGAACGCGAACCGCGTCCCAGCGCCCATTGCAGCGCCAGCGGCCGTGCGGCATCGATCTGGTCAAGCGTGCAGCCGAAACTGCCCAGCCAGTGCGCCACGATTCCCAGGTAGTCGTCCTGCCGGAACGGATAGAACGACAGCCACAAGCCAAACCGCTCCGACAGCGAAATCTTTTCTTCCACCGC
Source organism: Massilia sp. (assembly GCA_028292765.1). Lineage (GTDB taxonomy): Bacteria > Pseudomonadota > Gammaproteobacteria > Burkholderiales > Burkholderiaceae_D > Telluria. The sequence goes on from JAQGLR010000101.1 coordinate 23,208, forward strand.
TTCGCCCGGATGCAGCTCGCCCTCGTCGCTGTGCGAAAAGCCCGCATTGTCCGACATCTTTTCCGGCATCAGGTGGCGCCGGTTCGAGGTCGCGTAGATCAGCACGTTGTCCGAGGGCGTGGCGATACTGCCGTCGAGCGCCACTTTCAGCGCCTTGTAGCCCGCCTCCCCTTCCTCGAACGACAGGTCGTCGCAAAAGATGACGAAGCGCTCCGGCCGCGACGCGACCAGCTCGACGATGTCGGGCAGGTCGGCGAGGTCCGCCTTGTCGACTTCGATCAGGCGCAGTCCCTGCTCGGCGAAGCCATTCAGGCAGGCCTTGATCAGCGACGACTTGCCGGTGCCGCGGGCACCCGTGAGCAGCACGTTGTTGGCGGGGCGGCGCGCGATGAACTGGCGCGTGTTCTGCTCGATCGCCCGTTTTTGCGCTTCGACGTGTTGCAGGTCCTCGAAGCGGATGGTGGACGCGTGCAGCACCGGCTGCAGGAAGGCGCCTCCCCCGGCGGCGCGGCGGCGCCAGCGAAAGGCCGTGGCGCGCTTCCAGTCCGGTTCCCGGGGCGTTGCCGGCGGCAGCACCGCTTCGACCCGCGCCAGCAGGGCGTCACAGCGGTGCAGGAACTGTTCGAGCGGAGTCATGCGGACCGGAACGCGCTTATGACCCGCTTACGAGCGGTAGTCGGCATTGATGGTGACGTAGTCGTGCGACAGGTCGCAGGTCCACACCGTGGCGCTGGCGTCGCCGCGTCCCAGCGTCACGCGCACCAGGATCTCGGCCTGCTTCATGACGCGCTGGCCGTCCGCTTCCTGGTAGGCCGGATTGCGCCCGCCCGCCTGCGCGACCAGCACGTCGTCCAGGTACAAATCGAGCTTCGTGACGTCGAGGTCGTCCACGCCGGCGTAACCAATGGCAGCCAGGATGCGGCCCAGGTTCGGATCCGACGCGAAGAATGCGGTCTTGACCAGCGGCGAGTGGGCGATCGCATACGCGATCTTGCGGCACTCTTCCAGGGTCCGGCCCTCTTCCACCGTGATCGTGATGAACTTGGTGGCGCCCTCGCCGTCGCGGATGATCTGCTGCGCCAGGTTGCGCGAAATGCCGGTGACCGCATCGCGCAGCGCTTCGTATTCGGGACCCGACGCTTCGTTGATCTCGAGGCTGCCGGCGCCGGTGGCGATCAGCATGAACGAATCGTTGGTCGAGGTGTCGCCGTCGATGGTGATGCTGTTGAACGAGCGGTCGGCTGCGTACTTCACCAGTTGGTCCAGCACCGGCTGCGCCACTTTCGCGTCGAACGCCAGGTAACCCAGCATGGTCGCCATGTTCGGCTTGATCATGCCGGCGCCCTTGCTGATGCCGGTCATGGTGACGCTATGGCCGCCGATCGTGGTCGTCGTCGAGGCAGCCTTGGGCTGGGTGTCGGTGGTCATGATGGCTTCGGCCGCGTTGAACCAGTTGTCAGCCTTCAGACTCGTGACTGCCTGCGGCAGGCCGGCGACGATCTTCTCGATCGGCAGCTGTTCCAGGATGACGCCGGTCGAGAACGGCAACACCTGCCCCGCCTCGCAGCCGAGCAGGCGCGCGACTTCGGCGCAGGTGGCCTGGGCGTTGGCCAGGCCCGGCTCGCCCGTGCCGGCGTTGGCGTTGCCGGTATTGACCACCAGCGCGCGGATCGGCGCCGCGCCATTCGTCACCGCCGCCAGGTTGGCCTTGCTGACCTGCACGGGCGCGGCGCAGAAACGATTCAGGGTGAAGACGCCGGCGACGGTCGCGCCATCGGCCAGCCGCATCACCAGCAAATCCTTGCGGTTGGGCTTCTTGATGCCGGCTTGGGCAAAACCGATCTCGATACCGGCGACCGGTTTCAGGTCGGCGGCGACGGGCAGGGGGGAATTCACGGCCATGGTGGTCTCTGGAAAGATTGTCGAATTTCGATATTGTACTGCGCGGACGGGGGCGCAGGTGCGGCGCATGGCAGGGCTTCTTGAACACCAGAATGGACGAACTGTCAACGCTCAAGCAGAGCGTGTTAAAAACACATCACAGCAATTGTGTGTGCGGGAAACGTGCATATACTCGATTTACCTGGTGCAACTGGGCCGGGTGGTGCCTGTGGCCTCCGCGGGCTGATAAAAAAATGCATAACAGGAGACGGAAAATGAAGTTCACCCTTAAAGCGCGCGTGCTCGCCGCGCTGTGTGCTGGCCTCGCAGCCGCGCCAGCCGCGTTTGCCGATGGCCAGCCGCGCCAGCTGACGGCATCTGCCAAGCTCTACAAGCAATATTTCCAGGAAGCGGCCAAGGAGTTCGACGTGCCGGTCGAATTGCTGGAGTCGATCGCCTATGCCGAAACGCGCTGGATCTCGCACGTCCCGAAAGGCCAGCTGAAGAAGAACGGCGAGCCGCAGATCGAGATCGATCCCGATCCGCACCACGGCATGCCGCCCAGCTACGGCATCATGGGCCTGCGCAACGACACCTATTTCGGCACCTCGCTGACCCAGGGCGCGGCGCTGATCCGCGTCTCGCCCGCGATCGTCATGACGGACGTGCGCAGCAACATCCGCGCCGCCGCCGCCCTGCTCTCCCAGTACGGCGCGCGCAAGACCCGGGCCTTCCCGCTGGAAGACTGGGAAGGCGCGGTGGCGCGCTTTTCCGGCATCCCGCAACCCGAGGTCGCCCAGATCTACACCTATGAAATCCTGACCGCGATCCGCCAGGGCCGTGAAGACAGCGGCTACAAGATCAACCAGCGCCACGTGGAGATGGAAAAAGTCTACGGCAAGGACAAGCTCAGGAAGCTGTCCGCGCGCCGCATCACGGTCGAGACCGGCGTACCCGATCCGAAGATCTCGGCGCCCGACTTCCTTGACGCCCCGGCAAAAAATAAATAACGGAGACTGATCCATGAAAAACAGCATGAATGGCTTGCTTGCCGGCCTGGCCCTGGCCACCCTCGGCCTGCAGGCCCTCCCCGCCAGCGCCTCGACCGACTATCCGCCGGCGATCTGGAACCCGGCCGCCAGCTGCAACTACTCGGCACGCACGGCGGCGATCAGCCACGTGACGGTGCACACCACGCAAGGCTCGTATGCAGGCTCGATCTCGTGGTTCCAGAACTGCCAGGCCGGCGTCAGCGCCCACTACGTGATCCGCTCGTCCGACGGGCAAGTGACGCAGATGGTGCGCGAGGCCGACAAGGCCTGGCACGTCGGCAATTCGAACGGCTACACCATCGGCATCGAGCACGAGGGCTACGTCAACGCCCCGGCTACCTGGTATACCAGTGCGATGTACAACGCCTCGGCCGGGCTGGCGCGCGACATCCTCGCCTCGCGCGGCTTGTCGCAAAAGGTCTACGACGGCAGCAGCGGCTGGAACGCCGTGCCGTCGGACTCGCTCTACAACGTCAAGGGCCACGTCAACTTCGCCGGCCAGTCGCACACCGACCCGGGCTCGGGCTGGGACTGGGCGCGCTATAAAACGCTGGTCGCCGGCGGCACCGCCGGCGGGGGCGGCAGCGATGCGGCGCTCACCTGGCCCCTGGTCCAGTACGGCAACACGGGCGAACGCGTGCGCACCATCCAGTACCTGCTGCAGCAATGGGGCTATACGCTCACCGTGAACGGCAGCTTCGACACCGCCACCCAAAACGCGGTGAAGAACTTCCAGGGCTCGCGCGGCCTGGGCGCCGATGGCATCGTCGGCAACGCCACCTGGCCGGCCCTCACCGTCGTCACCCAGCAGGGCGACTCGGGTGCGAAAGTGCGCGCCGTGCAGAGCCAGCTGAACGAAAGCGGTTACGGGCTGGTGGTGGACGGCATCTTCGGCGCGGGGACCAACAGCGCCGTGCGCAGCTTCCAGTCTTCAAAAGGCCTGGGGGTGGACGGCATCGTTGGCGATAATACCTGGAGCAAGATGGCCTGGTGATCGTTGATGTGAGAAAGCCCGCCCGGCTTGCGCCTGGCGGGCTTTTTTTTGCGCAGCTCACATGCTCGCCGTAGGGACGTAGGGTGTGCGGCTACACCAGGGCATATGCATACCTGCGGCTGCAATGCCGCCCACGCGTTCAGCCAGTCCGTGAAACCGCGCGACGTATCATCGGCCGCTTGAACGCGTGGGCGGCATTGGCGTTCGGGTTCGCCAAGTCCGCAGGTATAGCCGCACACCCTACGGGTCTATTCCCGCTTATCGAGAAAATGGCAGCGCCGGCGCTTACTTTTGCTTACCGAAGTCACAGCGCTCGGCGATACGCTTGAGCCGCCGTGCGACCTTCTGGGGCTGGAATGCGTCCCACGTCGCCGGTGGTGCAGCCTTCATCTTCGCTTGCAGGCCGTCTATCTCGGCGAGGGCGCGCCGGGCCCCGGCCTGTTCTTTGGCATTGCCGTTCCTTGCCTGCCGCTCCAGGCCTGGCCGGAGCGCCGCCATGTTTGCGGCCACCTGGGCCTGGTCTGGCGGCCTGACCAATACCTGCTCGGTAGTTTCCCAGGTACGGGCGTCGACCTGGCGCACGGTGATGGTGCGCTCGATGTTGGAACACGTGCTCTTGAATTGCGTTAGCCCGGCTTGCGTCTTGTCCCACTCGTTAACGCAGCCAGCGAACGAAAAAACGTCTTCCGGCCTGGCTGCGGGGAAGCAAAACTCAAACGACTTTTTTGGCTCGCCATCAAAGGACTGCTCGACCTGATACCTGCCGGCCGGTACGAAACCGGCAACGAACATCGCTTGCGCACGAACGGCGGCCGGCACAAACGCGATGCCGAGCACGACGCAAGCCATCCATCTCCTCGAATACTCTTTGCCGCTGTTGCGGCGATTGGAAACGATGACTTCTCCCTTGCCCGACCTGGTGTATGCCATGTGGCCTCCTTGATCTTCCGATTTTAATAAGGAAGCGTGCATGCGCAAGGAAGCCCATCAATTGCAGCTGGCGCGGTGGGGGCACCAAAAACAAGAAGGGCTCCCTTTTGGGAGCCCTTCTTGTTTCTTACAACAACAGGCTTACGCCAGCTTGCCGTGGCACTGCTTGAACTTCTTGCCGCTGCCGCAAGGGCATGGGTCGTTGCGGCCGACCTTCACACCGAGGTAGGTGCTGTGGTCTTCGGACGCGACCGGCGCGGCCGACGGATTGGCGACCGGCGCCAGCAGTTCCTCGGGCGCGGCCGACGGGTTGAAGTCGGAGTGCTGGTAGTTGATGTTTTCCAGCTGCGCGTGCTGCGCCGCCATGGCCGCTTCCGCCGCCTCGACTTCCTCGCGCGACTGGATGCGTACCGTCATCACGGTGCGAATCACCTCGTTCTTGATCTGGTCCAGCATGCTGCCGAACAGCTCGAAGGCTTCGCGCTTGTATTCCTGCTTCGGGTTCTTCTGCGCATAGCCGCGCAGGTGGATGCCCTGGCGCAGGTGGTCCAGCGCGGCCAGGTGTTCGCGCCAGTGGGTGTCGACGCTTTGCAGCATGACGTTGCGCTCGAAGCCGCCGAAGGAATCCTTGCCGACGACGTCGATCTTGCTGTTGTACGAAGCGTCGGCCGCGGCCAGCACTTTTTCCAGGATGTCGTCGTCGTTCAGGTTCGGCTCGTCGACCAGCATCTGTTCGAGCGGCACGTCGAGCGCCCATTCGCTTGCCAGGGTCGACTGCAGCGATTTGATGTCCCACTGCTCTTCGACCGATTCGGCCGGCACGTGGGTGCGCACCACGTCGGTGTAGACACCGACGCGCAGGGAGGCGATCAGTTCCGAGATGTCGGCCGCTTCCAGCAGTTCGTTACGCTGGCCGTAGATCACCTTGCGCTGGTCGTTGGCGACGTCGTCGTATTCGAGCAGCTGCTTGCGAACGTCGAAGTTGCGCGCCTCGACCTTGCGCTGCGCGGTCTCGATCGAACGGCTCACGATGCCCGCCTCGATCGGCTCGCCTTCCGGCATTTTGAGGCGTTCCATGATGGCGCGCACGCGGTCGCCCGCGAAGATGCGCAGCAGCGAGTCATCGAGGCACAGGTAGAAGCGCGAGGAACCCGGGTCGCCCTGGCGGCCCGAACGGCCGCGCAGCTGGTTGTCGACCCGGCGCGACTCGTGGCGCTCGGTGCCGACGATGTGCAGGCCGCCGGCGTTCACGACGTGGTCGTGCAGCGACTGCCATTCGTCGCGCAGTTGCGCCGACTGGGCCGCTTTTTCCGTTTCCGACAGCTCGTTGTTCGCTTCGATGATCTGGATCTGCTTCTCGACATTGCCACCGAGGACGATGTCGGTACCGCGGCCGGCCATGTTGGTGGCGATCGTGATCATCTTCGGACGGCCCGCCTGGGCGATGATTTCCGCTTCACGGGCGTGCTGCTTGGCGTTCAGGACGTTGTGCGGCAGGCCGGCCTTGGTCAGGATGCCGGACAGCAGTTCCGAATTCTCGATCGAGGTCGTGCCGACCAGCAC
>JAQGLR010000123.1 GCA_028292765.1 Massilia sp.
GAGCCGTTCGATCCGACCTTCCACCTGGGCCAGGAAGTCACCCTGGTCCAGCGCCGTGAAGACAGCCGTTTCAACGTCGAGACCTCGGCCGGCACCCGCTTCATCACCAAGACCATCTTCATCGCGGCCGGCGTCGGTTCGTTCCAGGCGCGCACGATCAAGGTCGACGGCATCGACAAGTTCGACGGCAGCCAGCTGCACTACCGCGTCAAGGATCCTTCGCTGTTCGAAGGCAAGAACCTGGTCATCTGCGGCGGCGGCGACTCGGCCCTGGACTGGGCCCTGAACTTCGTCGGCAAGGCCGAATCGGTGGTGCTGGTGCACCGCCGCGAAGACTTCCGCGCCGCCCCGGCCTCGGTCGCCAAGATGAAGCAGCTGTGCGACGAGTACGAAATGCAGCTGATCACCGGCCAGGTCACCGGCTTTGACGAAAAAGACGGCAAGCTCAATGAAGTGAAGGTCACCGGCGCCGACGGCGTCACCCGCCGCGTTCCGCTGGACATGCTGATGGTGTTCTTCGGCCTGTCGCCGAAGCTCGGCCCGATCGCCGAGTGGGGCCTGGACATCGAGCGCAAGCAGCTCAAGGTGATGGACACCGAGAAGTTCGAGACCAACGTGCCGGGCATCTTCGCCGTGGGCGACATCAACACCTACCCGGGCAAGAAGAAGCTGATCCTGTCGGGCTTCCACGAAGCGGCACTGGCTGCCTTCGGCGCGGCGCCCTACATCTTCCCGGACAAGAAGATCCACATGCAGTACACGACGACCTCGCCGAAGCTGCACAAGATCCTCGGCGTCGAGACCCCGGTCTTCGATTGATGCGTCGAGTGTCCTGAAAACCACAATGCCCCGCCTTCGCGGGGCATTGTTTTTTATGTGCGTCGCATCACTGACGCCGTAACGAAAAGGGGTGTATAACCCCGATTAAGTGCACATCAAACGCAGTCTGGCCGGGAGCGCATATTTCCACTGGCCAAGCTACATACCCTATAATGATTTGATGAAATCGCGCGTCACAGGCGACGCCAAGGCGACAAGCGCTATACAACGAAGGAATACTATGCTCTACCAATTGCACGAGATGCAACGCTCCTTCCTGACCCCGCTCATGCAATGGGCCGATGCGTCATCGAAGCTGTTTTCGAACCCGGTTTCTCCATTCGCGCACACCCCTTTTGCCCAGCGTATCGCCGCCGGGTACGAGCTGATGTACCGTCTGGGCAAGGACTACGAAAAGCCGGCGTTCGGCATCGACACCACCCTGATCAAGGGCGAGGCAGTCGGCATTGTCGAAGAGACTGCCGTCACCAGGCCATTCTGCAAACTGCTGCATTTCAAGAAAGACCTGCCGGAGGCGGCCTTCGCCGCCCTGGCGCAGCCGACCGTGCTGCTGGTCGCGCCGCTGTCCGGCCACCACTCGACGCTCCTGCGCGACACCGTGCGCGCCCTGCTGCCCGACCACGACGTCTTCATCACCGACTGGATCGACGCGCGCATGGTGCCGCTGTCCGACGGCCCGTTCCACCTGCACGACTATATCTATTACGTGCAGGACTTCATCCGCGCCCTCGGCCCGGACGTGCACGTCATTTCGGTGTGCCAGCCGACCGTGCCGGTGCTGGCCGCGATCTCGCTGATGGCGTCGAACAACGACCCGAAACTGCCGAAGACGATGACGATGATGGGCGGCCCGATCGACCCGCGCAAGTCGCCCACGGCCGTGAACGACCTGGCCGTCGAAAAGCCGTTCTCCTGGTTCGAGAACACGGTGATCTATTCGGTGCCGGGCAATTACCCGGGCTTCGGGCGCAAGGTCTATCCGGGCTTCCTGCAGCACGCCGGCTTCATCGCGATGAACCCGGGCCGCCATGCGCAGAGCCACCGCGAGTTCTACCAGCACCTGATGCGCGGCGACGACGAATCGGCCGAGAGCCATCGCCAGTTCTACGACGAATACAACGCCGTGCTCGACATGCCGGCCGAGTACTACCTCGACACGATCAAGACCGTGTTCCAGGAATTCCGCCTGCCGGCGGGCACCTGGGAAGTCGGCGGCCAGCTGGTGCGCCCGCAGGACATCAAGACGGTCGCGCTGTTCACCATTGAAGGCGAGCTCGACGACATCTCGGGCGCCGGCCAGACCCAGGCCGCGCACGACCTGTGCAGCAGCATCCCGGACAACATGAAGCGCGACTTCGTGGCGCCGAAAGCCGGCCACTACGGCATTTTCTCGGGCCGCCGCTGGCGCGAGACGATCTGCCCGAAGATCGGCGAGTTCATTCGCGAGTTCAGCTGATCGGGTGTAGCAGGAACGACAATGCCGCGCAAATGCGCGGCATTTTTTTATCCTGCCTTATCGCGCCACCAGCCCTGCCGGACAGGTTCAGGCCTACCTTGCGTCCGGCTGTCCGCTTCCCGGTCACATCACATGCCGCGGCTCAGGGCAGGTCTTCACGGCGGTCTTCGCCACGCGCGAAGTCGGTGTCCACTTCCTCGTCGTGGTTGTCGCGCCGGTCGCCATGGCGGCGCTCTTCCGTGGGCTCGTCCTGCTTGTCCTTGTCCACCTCGCTGCCATTGCTGGCAGGACGGTGTGTCGCCGTTCCGTCGGCAGCCAGCAAAGGGGCGATGATCCATTCGTTCATTGTCTTCTCCGATATATGCAAAGGCCGCTGCCATGGCATATCGCCATGATAACAGCGGCCTGCATGCATGCCCGCTTCAGTTGCCAAGCAAGACGCTGGCGATGATGCCGGTGGCGATCGTGGCCAGGACATAATCGTTCCCGACCTGCACCCAGTGGTGCCCGCGCGGCGGCGCGCTCGGGCGGTGCGAGCGCCAGTTGTCGACCACGTAATGGCGGTTGTGGTAAGTCGGCGGCAGGCGATGGCCCCGGTACAGGTCGTGGCGCGGGCCGGCGCCGCGGGCCTGGCGATAGTCGCGGCGGTCGTCGCGCATCTCGCGGCGTACTTCGCGGCGGTCTTCGCGGCGGTCTTCGCGGTAGTCGCGGCGCGCGTCGCGCTGGTCGTCCCGGTAATCCCGGCGATCATCGCGGCGGTCTTCGCGGCGCTCCTGGGCGCGGTCGTAGCCGCGGTCCTGGGCGCTTGCAGAGAAACTCGCGGCGAGCGCGACGGCAATCAGTGCCTTGGCAATCATGTTCGTCTTCATGTAATTCCTCCCGTAGGTGGTTCGGGCGGCGTGCCCAATACCTGCAGTTAGCCACGGATGGTGACTGCC
>JAQGLR010000143.1 GCA_028292765.1 Massilia sp.
TGGTCGACGAAACGCGGACCGTGGCGCCGAAAAATGCACGCGCGGGACGCCGCGTGGACGCCGAGCGCGTGCTGCGCGGCTGGGCCCGGCGGACCGGCAGCAGCGTCGCAATCCTGCGGGTACCCGGCATTTATGCGGCGGATCGCTTGCCCCTGCGGCGCCTGCGCGAGGGCACGCCGGCCCTGCGCCCGGAAGACGATGTCTACACCAACCACATCCAGGCCGACGACCTCGCGCGCATCATCGCACTGGCGCTGTTTCGCGCGCGCCCCGGGCGCGTCTATCATGCAAGCGATGACACGCGCCTGAAAATGGCCGACTATTTCGACGCCGTCGCCGACGCCGCACAGCTGCCGCGCCCGCCGCGCCTGCCGCGCGCCGCCCTGCGCGAAGTGGTCTCGCCGGTGCTGATGTCGTATATGTCGGAATCGCGTCGCCTCGACAATACGCGCATGCGGCGCGAGCTCGGGGTGCGGCTGCGCTACCCAAGCGTCCAGCACGCGCTGGGACAATGGCCGCTGGTAGAATAGCGGCCCTCCCGAAAAGCATTCTACAAAGAGCCACCATCATGACGACCCTGACTTACGAAGCATTCCTGGACGAAGTAACGACCCTGCTCACCGAGATCTACGAACTCGACGACGACGCCGCCATCAAGCTGGTCGTGGACGCGCAGGCGAACGATTATTTCGTGGCGCATGACGATCACGAGGCGATGCGGACAGTCGAGCAGGCAAAAAAAGAGGCGAAGGCCTTGTTCGAGAGTAAGCAGAACAAGCAGCAGACGCAGGAAAGGCAGCAGCTGCGTACGCGTCAAAGCAAGAAACCGTAATGGCGGGCGCGTGAAAGAAGAAGCCGCCGGTGGCATGTCGCCGGCTGGAATGGGGTCGAGCGAAGCGCTACCCCGGTGCTCCTTGCAGAGCCGGGGCGCGCCGGGGTAGAAAAGCCGGCACGCCGAATGTATGACGCAGTGGCCTGAGCATGCTGCGCCCGGCCACTGGGACATGTGAAGTATCAGGCCGCTTGTGGGACGCCCCACGCGGTCTGGACGTCGGCTGCCTTGACAATGCCCGGGCCTGTGCCGAAGCACCAGGCGGTGTGGGCGTCGGCTGCCTTGGCAATGCCCGGACCCGTGCCGAAGCACCAGGCCGAGTTTGCCGCCTGACCCATGGCTGGGGCAAATGCCGTTTGCACATCGGCAGCTTCCAGGGCGCCGTCGGTCCTCAGCGGACGCACATACGACACGCCGAAAGTGGATTCATACAATTCGCGCATGCGCTCGCCTGCCTGCTGCTGCAACTCCACGCCGTTTTCGCCCGCCAGGCCGAGGTAGGGGTAATGGTGCACGAAGTAACCGAAGGCCTGCTCGCAATCGCGGGCGTATTTCATTGTGTCGAGGATGTGGTAGTGCCAGAAGGTGTCGACATCCACGAGCGGCGCGGTTTCCACATGCGGGAAGGCCTTCATCAGGTACAGGAAGCGGCGGTATTCGGTTTCGATGGCGTTCGCGTGCTCCGACGACCAGCCTTCACCGGATTCCTTGTGCATCAGTTTTGTTTTGATCGGCTTCAAATCGAGGGCGGCAATGCGGGCGAAGTCGTTATTCGAGATCATGATCTATCCTTTTGTTTTGGCTACTGCATCGTTATTTTGTTTTGGCGTGCGGGCGATCGATGAAGGGTGCTGGCGAATGGTGAATCCTCCTTTGTGTGCTTGTTGACGAGAAGCATTAAGGACGATTCTCTACCTCAAACCTACGGAAATCGTTGATTTTTCGCAACTTGTGCAGTGTCAACTAATTTCTTGCCGTAAACGCGCTACATGCGGTCGAAGACGGGCTTCGGCATGCTGGCAAACGTCGACATGGGGGCCACGGCGAGCAGGTTGTCGGCGGCGGGGATCGCGACGTGAACGGTGGTGCCGCGCTCCGGTCCACTGGTGATGAGGCATTTGCCTCCGAGGATGCGGACCCGCTCCTCGATGCCGACCAGGCCGAAGGAGCCCGGCTTCTGGCCGCCCGTCTGGACCAAACCGATGCCGTTGTCGCTGATCGTCATCGAGATCGAAACCGGGTCGACCGCGAGTTCCACCCGCACGGCGGTGGCGCGGGCATGGCGCGATACGTTGGTCAGCGACTCCTGCAGGATGCGGAACAGGGTCGTCGCGCAGCGGTCGCTCACAAGCAGGTCGTGGTTGTGCGACACCAGTTCGCAGGCGAGGCCCGTTCGACGCCGGAATTCCGCAATCTGCCAGTCGACCGCCGCCGTCAGGCCCAGGTCGAGCACGTTCGGGCGCAGGTCGTTGATGATCTGGCGCACGCTCTTGATCGTCGCGTCGATCTGTTGGAGCATCCAGTGTGCGCGCGTATGCAGGCGCGGATGGCGCTTGTTGGTGCGCGAGGCCAGCAAATCGACCTCGATGCGCAGCGCCAGCAGGTTCTGGCCGAGGTCGTCGTGGATCTCCCTCGCAATACGCTTGCGTTCGCTTTCCTTGATGCTTTCCGCGTGGGCCGCCAGGCGCCGCAGGTTGTCGTTGGTTTTCTGCAGTTTCGCTTCGCTCCCCCGCAGTCCCTCTGTCATTTCTTCGGCCAGCCCGATGGCGCGCCGGCGCGAGGAACTGAGCGTCTGGAACAGGGCGTACAGCAGGGCGGTGCCGGTCATCCCGGCCAGCATCGCCACCCAGGGCAGGACGTTGTCGATCCTGGAATACAGGCTGCGCTTCTTCACAGTGAAATCAATGTCCCAGCCCCGTCCTCCGACGCCCACCGCAAACCTGGCACGAAACTCGGCCTGCTCGTCGCGGGGCATACCCGGGCGGTTGTCAAACAACACGATGCGGCGGTAGCCAACCGGCCTGCCGGGTTCCTCGACCGGGGTCGGTCCGGAAATCACGAGCCGCGTCGCGTTTTTCGGCATGTTGTCGAGCACGCCCTGAGCGAGGCTGGTGACGCTGAATCCGATCCCGACCGAACCGACGTAGGCGGCGCGGCGCTGGGTCACATCCTGCATGGGCGTGGCGATGCGGTATACCGGAAAGCGCATCGCCAGGCCCATCACCACCGATCCGGCTTTCACCGGGCTGCCCGAAGTCAACACTTCGCCTGTGTCGCGCGCATGCGCCAGGAGCACCGGAGCAGTTGGAAACGTGAGCATGTCGATGCCGATCCGCTCCACCCAGGTCGTGCCCGGTTCGATGAAGGTCAGCACCGTGTACTCGGCGCGCCGGCCCTCGGGCCTGATCCTCGCATTGCGCCCGCGTCCGTCGATGTTTTGCAACATTTTTGATTCAAACCGGATGCGTTCGGCATCTGTCAGATAGTGGGCGAAGTTGACCGACTGGACGTCCGGGAATTGATTCGGCAAGTCGAGGCCGGCCACGTAGCGGCGGAATTCTTCGCGCGTGACCCCGTCGGCTGCGCGAAACAGGCTGGCCGTTCCGCGCAGCAAGTCGGCATAGGTCTTGATGCGCCCATCGAGGACCGAGCGGACGCTGCGCGCCATATGGTTGAAGCGCGTCCGGGCGTCGTTTTCGACCGCCTGGCTGGTGCTGATGTACAGACCGGCACCAACACTGAGCGACAGCAGGGCACCCAGCCAGGAACCCAGCTTGATGGAGGTGATTTTCGTGAACCAGTTGGCCGTGCGCCCCATATAAAATCCAGTTCCAGATCCTTATTTGATTTGCATCAGAATCGCGCAGACCGGCCCGGCTGAAACCTGTCAATTCTGCCAGTTGCGCCTCTGCGAAAGACCTGCAGGCGAAAAAAATCCCGCCGCGGTGACCGGGACGGGATGGGATGGGATGACACCACATGTCAGGCGTAATCGCCCCGTGCGGGCGATTACTTGCCCGAACTATCCTTCAGCGTCGTGACGCGGTTGAACACCGGCTTGCCCGGTTGCGAATCGACACGGTCTGCCACGAAATAGCCGTGGCGCTCGAACTGGAAGCGCTGGTCGGCGACGGCTGCCGCCATGCCCGGCTCCAGGTAGGCAGTGACGGTTTCCAGCGCATTCGGATTGAGCAGGGTCTTGAAGTCCTTGCCGCCCGCATCCGGCTGCGGATCCGTGAACAGGCGGTCGTACAGGCGCACTTCGGTTTCCAGCGCGGTGGCGGCGCTGACCCAGGTGATATTGCCCTTGACCTTGTAATTGTCCGCGCCCGGCGTACCCGATTTCGAATCCGGGAAGTAATTCACGTGGACGGCGACCACTTTGCCGTTTTCATCCTTGTCGTAACCGGTGCACTCGACCACGTAGCCGTACTTCAGGCGCACGCGGCTGCCCGGCTGCTCGCCCACGGGCGGGGTGAAGCGGAAATAACCCTTGGTCGGGGTTTCCATGAAGTCTTCCTGCTCGATCCACAGTTCGCGCGTGAACGGGAAGGTGCGCACGCCCATGTCGGGATGGTGCGGGTGGACCGGCGAGGTGCACGCATGCGCTTCGCCTTCGGGGAAATTGTCGACAATCAACTTCAACGGACGCAGCACGGCGATGGCGCGCGGCGCCTTCGGGTCGAGGTCGTCGCGCAGCGCGCCTTCGAGCGTGCTCATGTCGATCCAGCCGTCGGACTTCGAGACACCGATGCGATCGCAGAACAGCTGGATCGATTCCGGCGTGTAGCCGCGGCGGCGCAGGCCGACGATGGTCGGCATGCGCGGGTCGTCCCAGCCCGTGACCACGCCTTCGTCGACCAGCTGGCGCAGCTTGCGCTTCGAGGTGACGACGTAGGTCAGGTTCAGCCGCGCCATTTCGTACTGGCGCGGCACCGGGCGCGGGAAGAAGCCGCCGTCGGCCAGGGTATCGACCAGCCAGTCGTAGAACGGACGATGGTCCTGGAATTCCAGCGTGCAGATCGAATGGGTGATCGATTCGAGCGCGTCCGACAGCGGGTGGGTGTAGTCGTACATCGGGTAGATGCACCAGTCGTCGCCCGTGCGGTGGTGGTGGGCATGGCGGATGCGGTACAGGGCCGGGTCGCGGTTGGTCATGTTCGG
>JAQGLR010000284.1 GCA_028292765.1 Massilia sp.
GGATGCTGGTCGGCGCCTTCGCCTTTGGTCGATTGGCGGACCGGATCGGGCGCCGGCCGGTGCTGATGGCCGCCGTGGTGCTCGATGCCTGTTTCGGCGTGGCGTCCGCCTTTGCCCCGGATTTCGCCTGGCTGCTCGTGTTGCGGTTCATGACCGGTATCGGGGTCGGCGGCACGCTGCCGGTGGACTATACGATGATGGCCGAATTCCTGCCCAGCGACCGCCGCGGGCGCTGGCTGGTGTTGCTCGAATCGTTCTGGGCGGTCGGCACGATCCTGCTCGCCGTGATGGCCCTGGTCGCCGTGCGGTGGGGCGACGATGCCTGGCGCCTCATCTTCTTCGTCACCGGGATTCCGTCCCTGATCGGCGTCGTCCTGCGCTTCTTCGTACCCGAGTCGCCGATGTACCTGAATCGCAGCGGCAGGCCGGGGCAGGCGCGTGCGGTGTTGCAGCGTGTCGCCGGGGTGAACGGCCGCAAGCTGACGATCCCGCAACTCGACCCGGAAATCGCGCTGAAGAAGCCGCTGTCGGCGCTGTTTTCCGGCACGCTGCGGCGCCGCAGCATCGCGCTGTGCGTGGCATGGGCCTTCATCTCGATCGCCTACTACGGCGTGTTCGTCTACCTGCCCGTGAAACTGGGCGCCGAGGGATTCGGCTTCATGCGCGGCCAGGAATTCCTGATCCTGCTGGCCGTCGTGCAGTTGCCGGGTTTCGCGCTGGCGGCCTATGGCGTCGAGCGCTGGGGGCGCAAACCGACCCTGGTGGGCTTCCTGTTGCTGAGCGCCCTGGGGTGCATGTTCTACAGTTTCGGCAACGCGACCGCCGTGGTGGTGGGATCGACCCTGCTGATGAGTTTTGCGCTGCTGGGCACCTGGGGCGCGCTGTATGCGTTCACGCCCGAGGTCTACCCGACCGACCTGCGCGCCAGCGGAATGGGCATGGCGGGGGCCGTCGCCCGTTTCGGCGGCCTGTTCGCGCCGGCCATCGTGGCGCCGGTGATGGCGACGCAGTTCACGCTGTCGCTGGTGCTGCTCGCCGCTTTGCTTGTCGCCGGCGCGGTCGCGATCATGTGCGTGGATGTGGAGTCGCGCAACCGCGCCCTGGAGTGAGGCAGCACCGGGACCTCGCGATTCTGGCAGGTGCATTCCGGCCTTCGCTGGCGCACAATGCATGTGTTCTCAAGGGAGGAAGCAGATGCGGGACGTCGTCATCGTCGGAGCCGGCCACAACGGCCTGGTATGCGCCTTTTACCTGGCTAGAGCCGGCTTGAAGGTCACGGTGCTCGAGGCGCGCGATGTCGTCGGCGGCGCGGCGGTCACCGAAGAATTCCATCCCGGTTTTCGCAACTCGGTGGCCGCCTACACGGTTTCCCTGCTCAACCCCAAGGTCATCCACGACATGGACCTGGCCGGGCACGGCCTGCGCATCGTCGAGCGGCCGCTGTCGAATTTCCTCCCGCTGGACGACACCCGCTACCTGAAGATCGGCGCCGGCAAGACCTTCGCCGAGGTGGCCCGTTTCTCGCAGCGCGACGCGGAGCGCCTGGCGGCCTATAACGCGCACCTGGACGCCGCCGCCGACCTGCTGCGCGACCTGGTGCTGCAGACGCCGCCGAACCGGGTGCAGGGCAACTGGCTCGCCGCGCTGCCCGAGCTGATCAAGGCCGGCAAGCTGGGCAACCGGATGCGCAAGCTGTCGGTCTCCAGCCAGCGCGAACTGCTCGACCTGTTCACCAAATCGGCCGGGGACTACCTCGATGGCTGGTTCGAGAGCGCACCGATCAAGGCGGCCTATGGCTTCGACAGCGTGGTGGGCAACTACGCCAGCCCCTATACGCCCGGCTCGGCCTATGTGCTGCTGCACCACGTGTTCGGCGAGGTCAACGGCAAGAAGGGCGCCTGGGGCCACGCCCTGGGGGGCATGGGCGCGATCACGCAGGCAATGGCGAAGGCGGCGCAAAGCGTGGGCGTCGAGATCCGCACCGGGTGCGCCGTCAGCGAAGTCCTGCTGGAGAAGGGCCGCGCCACCGGCGTCGTCACCGCCAGGGGCGAGCGGCTGGACGCGCGCGTGGTGGTGTCGAACCTGAATCCGCGCCTGCTGTACACCCGGCTGGTCGACCCGGGTGCGCTCCCTGACGACTTCCTGCGGCGCATGCGGGCCTGGCGCTGCGGTTCCGGGACCTTCCGCATGAACGTGGCGCTGTCCGAACTCCCTGATTTCACCTGCCTGCCGGGGACGGAAATGGCCGAGCACCACGGCAGCGGCATCATCATCGCGCCCAGTCTGCAGTATATGGAACGCGCCTACCACTACGCGCGCGCCCATGGCTGGTCGCGCGAGCCGATCGTCGAGGTCGTGATTCCTTCCACGCTCGACCCCACGTTGGCGCCTGCGGGCCAGCACGTGGCCAGCCTGTTCTGCCAGCACGTGGCGCCCCAGCTGCCCGACGGGTCGAGCTGGGACATGCACCGGGAAACCGTCGCCGACCTGATGATCGACACC
>JAQGLR010000292.1 GCA_028292765.1 Massilia sp.
CATCCTTGACGT
Organism: Massilia sp.; assembly: GCA_028292765.1. Classification (GTDB taxonomy): domain Bacteria; phylum Pseudomonadota; class Gammaproteobacteria; order Burkholderiales; family Burkholderiaceae_D; genus Telluria. Next base: position 13 of record JAQGLR010000292.1, read on the forward strand.
ACGGATCAGATCATCTATAATGCTTGCCTGTTGTGACGACATCGCAGCAAACGACAGACAAAGCGGGAGTAGCTCAGTTGGTAGAGCGCAACCTTGCCAAGGTTGAGGTCGAGAGTTCGAGCCTCTTCTCCCGCTCCAGTCCAGTGTGTGCAGTGAAGTCGGCAGTAACGGCTTACCTTGGAAATTGAAACAATTTCTGCGATAATCCTTGTTTCCAGTATGCGGGAGTAGCTCAGTTGGTAGAGCGCAACCTTGCCAAGGTTGAGGTCGAGAGTTCGAGACTCTTCTCCCGCTCCAGTTATCTGGAGCAGTAACGTAAGTAGTAAAAAACACTCCGTGCGGGAGTAGCTCAGTTGGTAGAGCGCAACCTTGCCAAGGTTGAGGTCGAGAGTTCGAGACTCTTCTCCCGCTCCAAAAGGCGTGTCGATAGCAGGACTCCTAAGCGGGAGTAGCTCAGTTGGTAGAGCGCAACCTTGCCAAGGTTGAGGTCGAGAGTTCGAGACTCTTCTCCCGCTCCAGAATTCAGAGAAGACATTGTTTCTCATGTTGATGTGGCACATAACCGGCCAGTTCAGCAGTAGTAGCTTACCCCCTGGCGAGGTAGCAAAGCGGTTATGCAGCGGCCTGCAAAGCCGTCTAGACGGGTTCGACTCCCGTCCTCGCCTCCAGAATGCCTTCACAAAATCGCCGCCTGCCGGCGATTTTGCATTTCTGGCTCTACTCCAGCCCATAGCGAATCCATCATGCGTCACGAAATCAAAACCCTCAAGGAAGCCGGTGCGCTCACGCTGCGCGTCTGGCGCGAATCGACCCATTTTTTCCTCAGCATCGAGTTATGGCTGATGGTCGTGGTGGCCGCGGCCACCGTAGCCGGCGTCTGGCTCGCTGCCCTGGGCGACGCCCGCAGCCTGCTGTCGTTCGGCTTTGCGATCGCCTACGTCGTCACCCGTACGATTTTGCATGTGAAGCGCATCGTCAGCTGGCCCTTCATTTGAACTGATCCGGTTCCACGCCGCCCGGGCCGGTGTGTGGAAGCCCTGGTTCGCCCACGCTTGCGGAATTCAGAGAAGACATTGCTTTTCTTGTTGACGCGTCACACAACCCCTCAGCCCGACAGCCGTAACATGACGTCTGGCGAGGTAGCAAAGTGGTTATGCAGCGGCCTGCAAAGCCGTCCAGATGGGTTCGACTCCCGTCCTCGCCTCCAGAACAACGAAACGCCCTGCATCGCTGCAGGGCGTTTTTGTTTTCTCTGCGGGGGCTCCCTCCGTACCCCGCCTACCACCGCTTCTTGCTGCTGCTTTCGTATGTGGATTCAACTGGTGAACGCAACACTCTAAGACGTATGGAGGAGTGTTCACATGAATCGGAGACCGCAGCATTTGCGGCGCACCCGGAACATGCGACGGTCGCGCCATCACACGCAAAAAACAGACGACCACGGCAGGATTGTCGACGCGATCTCGATCAGCGAGCGACCGGCTACGGTCGAGGATCGAGCGGTGCCCGGGCACTGGGAAGGCGACCTGCTGTTCGGAAGTCACAACAGTCAGATCGCCACGCTCGTCGAACGACGGACACGCTACGTCATGCTGGTAAAGGTGGCTGGAAAAGACACCGAGACGGTCATCAATGCACTCATCACGAACGCTCGAAAACTACCACTAGAGCTCTACAAATCGCTGACCTGGGACCGGGATAAAGAAATGGCCGACCACAAGCGTTTCACTCTGGCGACCAATATCCAAGTATATTTTTGTGATCCTCAGAATCCCTGGCAACGCGGATCAAACGAAAATACCAACGGACTGCTCTCTTCCGTTACGCAAAGTACGGTACGTGCGGTTGATTTGTAGCGCTCCCGCTGGTGTACCTGGAAAATCGATCTCGATTTGTACCTTGGCGCCGGTTGATACGACGACGGGGTTGCCAAGCGCGAACCCGGGCTTACCCGGACTGCAACTCAAAGGAGCGGGCGGCTCCTCCGCTATTCGGTCCCACCGAAGACACACGCCTGGCGACTTGGGAACATATCCAGGCTTGCAGTTAAGGATGGTTGACCCATACCAACTGCGCTGGCTTAGCCAGCCCAGCCACGACGATCATGCAAATACCCAGCAGTCTGGCGGTTTGCCTGGCAAGGCGGGCGAGCGAAGAGCAGGATTCCATGGGATTCCCAAGAGTAATTATCAGGCGATGAGGCGCAAATAATCAACGTTACTCTAGGGAACGTTTTTTGTATTGTGCGTAGGCAACAAAATTACCCTCGGCGTGGATGCGTCACCCCCCCGGAACGGAAGAGCCTTTCCGGACGAGACCGCTGCAATGCGGATCGACAGTTGTTCTGACGCTGCAATGCGGACGCACGGTTCCGTGCCTGCGCCAGGCCTTTTCCGGCAGGCAGGGACGGCTCCGGTTTGCCCCACGCGATCTCAGACCAGCTCGTAGCGCGCCCGGTAGGGACGAAATCCTATGCGACGCTTGAACTCGCGCAGGCCCGGCTGCGCGCCCAGGAAGGTGTCGTACATGAAGTAATCGACGTCGCGCTCCTCGATCAGGCGGCAAATGATCGTCAATAACAGCAAGTGCATGATGCCGTCGTTGTTCTTATAGCCCATCAGCTGGTCGGTCGACACAAAATTACCGTAGCGAAGCGTGCTGCAGTAAGCCGCCAGGCGGTCCTGGGTATCGAAGACGCCGTAACACGCGCCATGCGGCATGTTGTCGTAACGCGTTTTCTTGACCAGGTAGGCGCCGTCCATCGGACGCCCCTGGCGCTCCTCGCAGGACGTATGGATGGCATGGATCTCGTCGATATGGTCGTTGCGGTCGATCACGCGCAGGCGGTAGCCGCGCGCCGTCGCTTTCCGGCTTTTCGGCCCGGCGTAGTCCTTGCGATTCACTGTTTGCAGGTAATTGCCGGCCTCGCCGGTAAAGGCCGCCAGGTCGATGAGCGCAACGCCCATCGTCTTGTTCCGAAATATCCTCAGGCGCGGGTGGCGGCGCGTGAAGTTGGCATGGGCGCGGCGAATGTCCTCCGGGTGCAGCCTTTGGTCGAAACGCAGCCGGGCCACCGGCAGGCGCGCCAATTGCGCCGCGACACGCGCATGATCCATCAGCTTTTCAAATAGTTCAGGCGTTTCCATAAGTTGTCCTCATGTCGGGCGCTCGAACGGGTTGTCCCCTCTCAGTCCAGGGCTGGCCGGAGAGGGACTGTCGAGCAAGACCAAGGCCTTGCGTTTAGCGGCGTAAAACCAGGTAAGGCGATCCCGGCGCAACTTGCTGGCGGGCGGCGCGAAACTTGATCAGCCTGTCAAGTCAGAGTCGCAGGCAGCTGGACAGTTCCCCGGTGACGCCTGATTTCACGCAAACGGCGCCGGCTGTCCATCCTTAAGCTGATCGGACCTGATACGGCGAGACGACAACATGCCCCCGACAATGCAGCAGTCTTTGCACCGCAGCACTTGCCCGGCGCCTCGCGTCAGCGTGCTGATGCCCACCTACGAGCAGGCCGCCTTCCTGCCGCGGGCGCTCGAGAGCCTCGCCGCGCAGTCCTTGCGCGACTGGGAAGCGATCGTCATCGACGACGGCTCCGGCGCCGCCACGCGCGAAGCGCTGGACCCGTGGCGCGACGATCCGCGCGTGCAGTACGTGCGCAACGAGCGTAACGAAGGACTGGGGCGCTCGCTCAACATCGGCCTGGAGCGGGCAGCTGCGCCGCTGGTCGCCTACCTGCCGAGCGACGACGTCTACTATCGCGACCACCTGGCCCGCCTGTGCGCCGCACTCGACAGCCAGCCCGGCGCCGTGTTGGCCTGCTCCGGCCTGCGCCACCACTACAACCGCAGCGCGCCCGGCCAGCTTGCGGATGGCTGGCTGCAACTGGTGCAGTGCCTGCACCGGCGTAACGCGGCGCGCTGGATCGAGCGCGGCGAGTTCGAGTCCGACGACCTCGAGCAATTGTTCTGGCGGGGGCTGCGTGCACATGGCGAGTTTGTCGGCAGCGGTATCGTCAGCTGCGAGTGGGTCGACCATCCGGCGCAGCGCCACAAGCTGATGCAGGAGCCGCTGGGCGGCATCAATCCGTTCCGCCAGCATTACCGGGTCGCGGCGCCCCTGCGCTTTCGCAGCTCCGTCGGCAACGCCATCGACGAAGTCGGCCAGTACCACATGGCGCGCGCGCGGCCCCCCGCAGTGCGCGCCAGCGACGGCTTGCGCATCCTGCTGGTGGGCGAACTGGCCTACAACGCCGACCGCGTGCTGGCTTTGGCCGAAGCCGGGCACAAGCTGTATGGCCTGTGGACGCGCCAGCCCTACTGGTACAACACCGTGGGGCCGCTGCCGTTCGGCCACGTCGAAGACCTGCCGGCCGACGACTGGCGCGCAGCGATCGAACGCATCAGGCCCGACATCGTCTACGGCCTCCTGAACTGGCAGGCGGTACCGTTCGTCCATGAAGTCATGACGGCCACGCCAGGCATCCCTTTCGCCTGGCATTTCAAGGAGGGGCCGTTCATCTGCCTGGAGAAGGGGACGTGGCCGCAGCTGGTCGACCTGTACCGCCAGGCCGACGGGCGGATTTTCAGCAGTCCGGAGATGCGCGACTGGTTCGATACCGCGCTGCCCGGCCTGTCGCGCAGCGGGCCGTCGCATGTGCTCGACGGCGACCTCCCGCTGGCCGCCTCGGTGGCCGGCGAGCCGTCGCCACGGCTGTCCTCGCGCGGCGGCGAGGTCCACACCGTCGTGCCCGGACGCCCGATCGGCCTGCATCCGCACACGGTGGCGGAACTGGCGGGCGAGGGCGTCCACCTGCATTTTTATGGCGACTTTACCCAGGGCCAGTGGCGCGGCTGGATACGCGACGCCCAGGCGCTGGCGCCGCGCCACCTGCACCTGCACGCCAACGTCGACCAGGGCGCCTGGCGGCGCGAATTCTCCCGCTACGACGCCGGCTGGCTGCATGCCTTTGCCAGTACCAACGAGGGCGAGCTGCGCCGTGCGAACTGGGATGACCTGAACTATCCGGCACGCCTGTCGACCCTTGCTGCGGCCGGCCTGCCGATAATCCAGCGCGACAATTCAGGCGCGATCGTCGCCACGCAAACGCTGGCCCGGGCGCTGGATATCGGCGTGTTTTATACGGGCATCGCCGAGCTGGCGGAAGCATTGCGCGACCGTCCCGCGCTCGACGCCATCCGCGCGCGCGTGGAGGCAAACCGGCATCGCTTTTCTTTCGACGCGCATGTTCCCGGACTGGTCGCATTCTTCCGCGAAGTCGTCGCCACGGCCGGGGCGGGCGCGGGCCGTGGCCAAGGCCCTGTCAGAACGACATCGGCACGCGCACCATCAGGGTAAGGTCCGGGGTATCGCGGGTCAGGCCGGCGCCGACTGCCACGCTGAGCGTCTTCTTGTCGCTCAGCCGGTACGAGTAGCCGATCAGGAGCGTGCCGAGCTGGGTACGCACCGATCCCGGCACCGTGCGTCCGGACTGCTTCGTGCGCGCCACCGAGTTGTGGTCGTAGCCGACGCTGAACGAGGCCTTGTCGTTGAGCGCCAGGCCCATGCCGAAGTTAAAGCCGAACACGCCGCCCGGCGCGACTTCGCCGAGCGATTCCTGCTCGCCACCGAGCACGGTGCGCGAGACCTCGCGCTTGAAGTTGTGCAGGTAGCTGAAGCTGCCGAAGAACACGGCCGGGTCCGACGGGAACAGCCAGGTCAGGCTCGGCTGCAGCGAATAGAAACCGGAACCGGTCGGCAACTCGAGCGGCAGGCCGGTGCCGGTGATGTTCTCGCCGATGCAGCGGCGCTGGCAGTCCGTGACCACTTCGAACGGGTCCTTGCCGGTGCGCGACTTGAAGCGCAGGCCGCCGATGAAATAGGGCTTGTCAACGCCGCCATTGTTGAGCTGGTAGCGGGCCGCCAGTTCGACGTCGCCGACCGACCGGCCACTCGTTTCGAACGCGCGCTCGACCGCCGTGCCGGTGAACACTTCGCGGCTGACGGTAGCGTCGCTGCGGTAGACGTAGGGCAGCTTGGCCTCGACTTCCAGCCGGTTGGTCAGGCCGCGCCGCAGTGTCACTGTGGCGGTGGTCGTGTTGCGCTTGACCTCGCGCACGTCGATCAGGCCGATCAACAGGGCCGGGATCACCGTATAGCCGACCAGGGCCACGCGGTTGCTCGACGAGTAGGCGTACTGGAGGGCCGGCTCGAATACATATTTGCCGCGCGCCGTCAGCACGCCGGGCTGCTCGAAGATCGGGGCCACCTCGGGCGCGCGGCTGTCGCGCGCGGGGGCGCGGCCGACCGCGGCCGTGTTGTTGGCAGCCGTCGGTGCGCTGGCCGGTCCGCCAACCGGCGCAGCCGGAGCCGCCGGCGT
>JAQGLR010000297.1 GCA_028292765.1 Massilia sp.
AGGCTCGGGCGCCGGTACGCCGGCGGGCGGCACGGCGGGCGCCTGCGCCGCAGCCGGCGCGGATGCCCGGCCCTGGGGCTGGTTTCCCAGGTAGCGTCCGCCGGCCACCGCCAGCGCGCCGATCGCAAGGATGCCTGCGGTGCTTGCCGCCATGGGACCGTAGCGCGACTTCAGGTCGCCCGTGCCGAAGTCGGCGAGGAACCGGGTCACCGTGGGCGTGCGCGCGTCGCGCTCGAGCGCCAGGGCGCACTTGAGCGCCTGCCATTGCCTTCGCCCCAGCTTGTCCGGGCGCTGCGGCTTCATGCCGGCGCCGCGCGCCTGCGCGGACGACAGCCGGTTGAAGGGATGGCGCCCGGTCAGCAGTTCGTAGGTGATGCAGGCGAGCGCATAGATGTCGTCGCGCGGGTCGGGGTCGCGCTGCTCCAGCATTTCCGGGCTGGCATAGGCCGGCGTCAGCGCCCCGAGGCTGCCCGGGTCGAATACCGTGACGTCGACGTCTTCCTCGGTCTTCTGGAACACGCGCGCAATCCCGAAATCGATGACCTTCACAAGGCCCGAGCCGGTCACGATCACGTTGCCCGGCTTGAAATCGCAGTGGACGAAGCCGCGCCCGTGCGCGTAGGCCAGCGCATTCGCCATGCCGGTCACGATGGGCAGCACCTGCGCGTAGGGCAAGCCGGTAAAGCCCGGTGCGCGCAGCACCTGGCTCAGCGGTTTGCCCTGGAGGTACTCCATCGTCAGGTACACCATCGGCCCGTCGCGGTCGAAATCGTAGACCGACACGATATTCGGATGCGCCAGGGCCTGTGCCTTGCGGGCTTCGCGCTGCAGGGCGATGAGCGACTTCGGGTGGCCCCGGAACTGCACGTTCAGCACCTTGATGGCGATATAGGGCTTGCGGTCGGATGCCTCGAGCTTGCGCAGGTCGAGCGCCTTGTAGACCGTGCCCATGCCGCCGAAACCGATGCACTCTTCCAGCACGAAGCGGCCGTTCAGCGTTTCGCCGACCCCTTTCACCCGTTCCGGCTCGGCGCCGGACGGGACGGCTTCCGGCCGCGGCGGCAATGGCGACGTTTGCGCCGAAGCTTGCGCCGAAGTCTGAGCACCGGCGTGCGCGCCGGGCCTGGTCTGGACGTAGGTATCGTCCCCGCCGAGCCGCTGGCGGGCCGCGATCAGGCGCCCGATGCGCTGCTGCACTTCCGTATAGAGCTCGCCCGGCAAGGGTCGACGCGCGTGCTCCTCGCTCAGCAGCTCGAGCAGGCGGCCGCCGCTCTCGGGGGCGCTTTCGAGCACCCGATCGAGCTGTGCGAGGAACTCGGGATGCTGCAAGGCGCCGCTCTGCAACTGATGTATCGCGTGAGCGAAACTTTCCATGATGTGATGGTGTAAAGGCCGGGCGGCCAGCTTGAGACTAGCATGAAGCCGCCGATGATCAAGCCTTTGCGGCACCTCAATCCGGCCATCCCGCACGCGGTGTTGGGCGCTGCCCGACAAGCTTCTGGAGCTGTTGGGAGAGACCCGCCACCCCGGCCTGCCCGGGTCTCGCCGGTTTTCTCACAAGAGCGCGGCTTTTCAAGAAAACTCCTTTGATTTCAATGGTTTGAGTGTGCGCCGCGCATGCCGTGGAGACCTGGCACGGGTTTCGCTATATGTCCATCGAGCGCAAACCAGACTGCCTCACACCAAACCACTCAACCACTTCAGGAGAATCACCATGAAAACCTTGACCATCACCGACCTGGCCCGCACCGAAGAACTCGACGGCAGCGCCATGGCGCTCGTGCGCGGCGGCTTCAAGATGGGCACCCCCGGCTACCCGGCCGGCGACGCCAGCCATGCGCCGAAGTTCGATTCGTCGATCAGCGCCACCCAGAACCTGGCGCAGATGCAGGAAGTCCTGCTCGCCACCGCCAACGGCTCGGCGTTCGTCCACGGCGTGCACGTGAACAGCGACGTCGACCAGGACGGCCGCAACACGATCATCGGCTAAGCCAGGGGAAAATACCATGTCATCCATCGCCATTTCCGACCTGGCCCACAACGCCGAACTCGACCGCCACGCCATGTCGGCCGTGCACGGTGGCAGCGGGTTCGGCAAGGACATCAACGTCAATGTCGACGTGAACCAGCAGATCGGGCAGTTCCAGCAGATCGGCATCAACGTCCTCAACAATAACGGCGTGATCGGCGCCGGCTTCAAGGGCCCGGACATCGATGTCGCCGCCGCGCTGTGGGCAGAGAACAAGGTGCTACTCTGAGCGCATCGCGTCCCGCAGTTTTTTCCTCCATCCCGGCAACGGGATGGAGTCCGGGATAAAGTCCGATAACGCTTGCCATTCCAGGAGACTCCATGGCTACCATTGTGATCAAGGATTTACCGGAAAGTACCGAACTCGATCGCCAGGCGATGCTGGCGATCGCGGGCGGGTCACGCTTGCGCGCAGGCACTGGCACCGCCGGCGCGGTCCGCGCGCAACGGATGCGCCTGTTCGACCTCAGGCCGGG
>JAQGLR010000301.1 GCA_028292765.1 Massilia sp.
GCGCATCGCCGATTCGCCGCGCGCCTCGCCGGCCGACAGCAGGATCCCGCTGACGATCGACTTGCAGCGCTTGAGCTGGGTCTGCATCTCGGCGATCTCGCCGAGCAGCTCGGGATTCTTCTTGAACTCGGGCATGCGCTTCCAGTCCCCGAGGATCACGGACAGGGTCGCCAGCGGCGTGCCCAGTTCGTGGGCCGCGCCGGAAGCGAGCAGGCCCATGCGCACGATATGGTCTTCCTCGGCGGCGCGCTGGCGCAGGTCCGCCAGCTGGGCCGCCTTGGTGCGCAGGGTGCCGCTGATGCGCGAAATGAAAATGACGAGGAGCGCCGCATTGATCGCAAAGCACAGCAGCATGCCCTGCACATACACGCTGGCGATGCCGCGCGCATGGTCGAAGGGCAGCGCCAGCGGCTGGGCGTAGACGGCCAGGAGCGCCAGGCACAGCAAGGTCACCACGACGATGGTCCAGGTCGACCATGGAGCCAAGAGCACGGCCGAGATGATGATCTGCAGCAGGTAGAGGAAGGCGAAGGGATTGGTGGTGCCGCCCGACAGGTAGAGCAGCACGGTGAGCGTCGCCACGTCCACCAGCAGCGCCATGAACAGTTCGCTGTTGGCGACCGGCCGCCGCTCGTGCCAGCGCAGGTGGCTGGCGATGTTGAAGGCGATCAGGCAGGCCAGGACCTGCAGCATGTGCACCAGCGGCAGGTTGATGTCGAAGATGAGGATCGCGCCGGCGATGGTCGTGACCTGGCCGATGACCGCGATCCAGCGCAGCTCGATGAGCTGCAGCATGTTCTTGTGCCCGGCGGCGTATTCGACGCTCGCTTCCGCCGCCGAGGGTGCCGACGCGATCGAGGGCGCTATTCTTGTTAACAGATCAAGCTTTACTGCCATTATCCTTTGCCCTGGTGGCGCCATCGGGACCGGAGCGCGCGACGAACCACCACGCCCCAATGACCATCAAAGCCAGAGCATACCAAGTGATGGCATACACGAGGTGATTGTTTTGGAAGGAAATGACGGTCAGGCCGCCGACCGGACGCTCGGGCGCGCCGGCAGGGTCCTGTCCGCGCGCGGCGTCGACAAAATACGGTGCGACCCTGGCCAGGCCTTTTGCCCCGGCGATGGCCGCGACGTCGCGCGAGAACCAGCGGTTGCCCGCCGGGTCGTTTTCGCGCAGGAAGCCGCCGCCGGGTTCGGTGATGCGCAGCAGGCCGGTGAAGGTATGGGGTGTTCCGTTGGCAAGGCAGGCATTGCCGCTCGCGCGGCGCGCCGGGTAGCGGCCGGCCTTGTTCTCGGCCGCGGGAATGAAGCCGCGGTTGACCAGGACGATGGAACCGTCGGCGGTGCACAGCGGCGTCACCAGCCAGAAGCCCGCCCCCAGTTCGGAGACCGCCTGCACCGGCGTCGTGTAGTCGTAGAGGAAATGCCCGGCCAGGCGTACATGCCGGTATTCGTCGGATTCTCTCGACACCTGCGCCCAGCGTGATGCCGGGGGCGGCGGAACGGGAGCCGCGCTGACGCGCGACTCCACCCTGTCGATCAGGGCCAGTTTCCATTGCAGGCGTTGCACCTGCCAGGTCCCCAGCCCCGCAAACAGCACGATCAGCAGCAGTGCGACGATTGCCAGGATAACTTTGGCGATTCCCCGCTTGGGCCCCGCTACCGGGACTCCTGCTGCCGGATCGTGCCGGCCGGTCATGGCTGGTCGTGCGTACCGTGGCCGGTCACGGCGGCGGCGTCGCCCATGCCCGACATCATGTTGGCGTTCATGTGGTACATGACCCAGATCGAACCGCCGAGCACGATGACCAGCAGGACGATGGTCAGGATCAGCGCCATCATGTTCCAGCCGCCCTCGGACTTCGAGTTCAGGTGCAGGAAGTAAACCATGTGCACGACGAGCTGGACGGCTGCAAAGCCGACGATGACCATCCGCGTCATCGACGGGTCGAGCACATTGCCCATGACCAGCCAGAACGGAATGACCGTCAGGATCACGGCCAGCACGAAGCCGGTCGTGTAGTCCTTCAGGCTGTAGTGCACGCCGGGCTCGTCGCCATGGGTATGGCCGTGCAGCGCAGGATTGTGATGATCGCTCATGGCAGCACTCCCATCAGGTAGACAAAGGTAAACACGAAGATCCAGACGACGTCCAGGAAGTGCCAGAACATCGACAGGCACGACAGGCGGCGCATGTTTTCGGCGGACAGGCCATGCTTGGTCAGCTGGAACATCAGCGTGATCAGCCACACGATACCGAACAGCACGTGCAGGCCGTGGGTACCGACCAGCGAGAAGAAGGCCGTCAGGAAGCCGCTGCGCGCAGGACCGGCACCCTGGTGGATCAGGTGGTAGAACTCGTAGATTTCCAGGGCCAGGAAGCAGACGCCGAGGATACCCGTGATGGCCAGCCAGACCTGGGCCTTGCGCAGGTTCCTTGCCTGCGCCGCGATCATCGCGAAGCCGAAAGTGATCGACGACACCAGCAGGAAGGCCGTGTTGATGGCCACCAGCGACAGGTCGAACAGTTCGGCGCCCGACGGCCCGCCGGCGTAGTTGCGGCCCAGGACGGCATAGGTCGCGAACAGGCTGGCGAAGATGAGGCAGTCGCTCATCAGGTAGATCCAGAAACCGAGCAGCGTGCCGTTTTCCGGATGGTGGTCGCGCACGTGGTAGCGCGCGCCGGTGTCGACGCCCGCGGCGCCGTTCAATGTAGCGGTAGTGTTAGACATGGCTTTCCAGCAGTTTCGTATGCGCGTTCTCGGTACGGGTCACTTCGTCCGCCGAGATGTAGTAGTCACGCTTGTAGTTGAACGTGTGGGCAATGATGGCGACCATCATCGCGACGAACGCGAGGCCGGTCAGCAGCCACATGTGCCAGATGATCGCGAAACCCACCACCATCGACAGCGCCGAGATCACGAAACCTGCCCAGGTGTTCTTCGGCATGTGGATCGCCACGTAATCGGTCAACGGACGCGTCCAGCCGTTCTTCTTCATGTCGGCGAAGGTGTCGTTGTCGTGCACCCTGGGGGTGAAGGCGAAGTTGTAGTCTGGCGGCGGCGACGAGGTCGCCCACTCCAGGGTGCGGCCATCCCAAGGGTCGCCGGTCACGTCGACCAGCTTCTTGCGGTCGCGATAGCTGGTGTAGATCTGCATCAGCAGGGCCGCGATACCACCGGCGATCATCAGGGTACCGATGAAGGAGATCATGAACAGCGGCTGCAGTTCAGGATCTTCGAAGTGGCTCGAGCGACGGGTCACGCCCATGAAGCCGAGGATGTAGCCCGGCAGGAAGGCAACCCAGAATCCGATCGACCACAGCCAGAACGACACCACGCCCCAGAACTTGTTCAGCTTGAAGCCGAACATCTTCGGGAACCAGTAGTTAAAGCCTGCGAACAGACCGAACAGCACGCCGCCGATGATGACGTTGTGGAAGTGCGAAGTCAGGAACAGCGAGTTGTGCAGCACGAAGTCCGCGGCAGGGATGGCCAGCATCACGCCGGTCATGCCGCCGATGGTGAAGGTCAGCATGAACGAGATGGTCCACATCATCGGCAGCTCGAAGCGGATACGGCCGCGGTACATCGTGAACAGCCAGTTGAAGATCTTCGCGCCGGTCGGGATCGAGATGATCATCGTGGTGATGCCGAAGAAGGCGTTGACGCTCGCCCCCGAACCCATGGTGAAGAAGTGGTGCAGCCACACCAGATAGGACAGGACCATGATCACGACGGTGGCATACACCATCGAGGTATAGCCGAACAGGCGCTTGCCCGAGAAGGTCGAGACGACTTCCGAGAAGATGCCGAAGGCCGGCAGGATCAGGATGTACACCTCGGGGTGGCCCCAGATCCAGATCAGGTTCACGTACAGCATGGCGTTGCCGCCCTTGTCGTTCGTGAAGAAGTTAGTGTCGAACAGGCGGTCCATGCCCAGCATGGCCAGGGTCGCGGTCAGGATCGGGAACGACATCACGATCAGGATGTTGGTGCACAGCGAGGTCCAGGTGAAGACCGGCATCTTCATCAAATCCATGCCCGGTGCGCGCATCTTGACGATGGTGACGATCAGGTTGACACCGGAGAGCAAGGTGCCGACACCCGCGATCTGCAGCGCCCAGATGTAATAGTCGACGCCGACACCGGGACTGGCCAGGATACCCGACAGCGGCGGGAAGGCCAGCCAGCCGGTACGCGCGAATTCGCCGACGAACAGCGAGGCCATGACCAGCACGGCGCCCATGGTGGTCATCCAGAACGAGAAGTTGTTCAGGAACGGGAAGGCGACGTCGCGCGCGCCGATCTGCAGCGGCACAATGTAGTTCATCAAACCCGTGATGAGCGGCATCGCCACGAAAAAGATCATGATCACGCCGTGGGCGGTGAAGATCTGGTCGTAGTGGTGCGGCGGCAGGAAGCCGGCATTCTCGCCGAAGGCGATCGCCTGCTGGGCCCGCATCATGAGGGCGTCGGCAAAGCCGCGCAGGAACATGACGAGGCCAAGGATCATGTACATGATGCCGATTTTCTTGTGGTCGATACTGGTAATCCAGTCGCGCCACAAGGTGCCCCACAGGCGGTAGTAGGAAATGAGGCCAAACAAGGCCGCACCGCCGACGACGACGCCCACGAAGGTAGCGAGCAGGATCGGATCATGGAAGGGAATCGCATCCCAGCTGAGCCGACCGAAGATAAGCTTCGTCAAGTCAAAGGAGTCTTGCATGGTTACTTCTTCACAGAATTGGTAGGGGTTTCGCAGACTTCGGTTTCAGCGCCTGCCTTGGCGTTGGCCAGGGCCACCTGGCGCTGTTCTGCGTTCATCGGCAGGCGGCGCATGGCGGCGGCGCTGCGCGCACGCTGGGCGTCCTGCTGCATTTGCTGGTGCATGCAGGCGGTGCCTTCGGCCACGCAACGGTTCAGGATCGCCATGTACAGGCTTGGGTCGACGGTGCCGAAATGGCGGATCGGTTCTTTTTCGGACGGCTTTTCCAGCGTCAGGTAATCGGCGCGGCCCAGCGGGGCCTGGCTCGACTTGACCTTCTGGACCCAGGCATCGAAATCGGCCTGGGTGGTGCCGCGGTAGGCAAAGCGCATGTGCGAGAAGCCGTCGCCGCTGAAGTGGCCCGACAGGCCCTTGTAGTCGCCGGTCTTGTTGAGCACCGCGTTCAGCGTCGTCTCCATCGCCGGCATCGTGTAGATCATGCCGGCCAGGGTCGGGATGTAGAACGTGTTCATCACGGTCGACGAGGTCAGCTTGAAGCGGATCGGGGTATCGATCGGGGTGACCAGTTCATTGACCGTGGCGATGCCCTGCTCCGGGTAAATGAACAACCACTTCCAGTCGAGCGACACGACCTGCACTTCGAGCACCTTGGTGCCGGCCGGAATCGGACGGTTCTCGTCCAGGCGTTCCAGCGGACGGTAAGGGTCGAGCTTGTGGGTGCTGATCCAGGTGATCAGGCCGAGCGCGATGATGATGAGCAGGGGCGCGCCCCAGATCACCAGCTCGAGCTTGGTCGAATGGTCCCAATCCGGTTCGTAGCGCGCGTTGGCGCCCTTGCGGTACTTCCACGCGAATACGACGGTCAGGATCATCACCGGGACAATGATGATTAACATCAGCCACACCGACACCCGGATGAGGTCGGCCTGCTGCCTTGCGATATCACCGGCGGCATTCATCGTCACCGTGTTGCAGCCGGACAGCGCTGCGAGCAGGAGGAGTGAAAGCCCGGGACGGACAATTTTAGGAATCATGCTAGGTATCTAACGTTACATGGGTATAAGAACATGCTACTGTACTGTCATCGGCCTTCGCTGCACATTGGACGTTTTGTCCCACCCTTGCCCGGGCCAGGGGATCTTTCCGACGGCCGCCGACCTACCTGGAGACGAAGAATATGCAAAGCACGACCTACGGCGGCAAGGGAGCCGCTCCTGTAACCGCCCCCTGCAGCGGGGCCCGCAACATCAATGCCCGGGATGGCCATATTTCCCCGGGCGATATCGCCGTCGGCGTGGTCATCGGACGCGCCTCCGAATACTTCGACTTCTTCGTCTACGCGATCGCCTCGGTGCTCGTCTTCCCGGCGGTGTTTTTCCCTTGGGCAGACCGGCTCGATGGCACACTCTACTCCTTTGCCATTTTCGCGCTCGCGTTCGTCGCACGCCCGATCGGCACCATCGTCTTCATGAAGATCCAGGAACGCTTTTCCCGGGAAATCAAGCTGACCATCGCCTTGTTCCTGATCGGCACCGCCACGGTCACGATTTCCTTCCTGCCCGGGTATTCGCAGATCGGCATGCTGTCGGTGGTGCTGCTGGCGGCCATGCGCATCGCCCAGGGCGTGGCCCAGGGCGGCTCGTGGGACGGCCTGCCCTCGCTGCTGGCACTGAATGCTCCCGAGCACAAGCGCGGCTGGTACGCGATGCTCGGCCAGCTCGCCGCCCCGCTCGGTTTCCTGATCGCCGCCGGCCTGTTCGCCTTCCTGCTCGACAACCTGCAAAGCGACGACTTCCTGGTCTGGGGCTGGCGCTTTCCGTTCTTCGTCGCCTTCGCGATCAACGTCGTGGCCCTGTTCGCACGCCTGCGCCTGGTGTCGACTTCGGAATACTCGCGCCTGCTCGACGCCCACGAGCTCGACCCGGCGCCCGTCGGCGAACTGGTGAGCAAGCAAGGCTCCACCATCGTCATCGGCGCCCTCGCCGCCCTCGCCAGCTATGCGCTGTTCCACCTGGTGACCGTGTTCCCGCTGTCGTGGATGCAACTGTACGACACCCGCCCGATCAGCGGCTTCCTCCACATCCAGATGTGGGGCGCGGGCGTCGCTGCCGTGTGCATCCTGATTTCCGGCCTGGTGGCCGACAAGGTCGGCCGCCGCACGACGCTCGGCACGCTGGCCGCCCTGATCGCGATCTTCTCGGCGTTTGTCCCGATGCTGATCGACGGCGGCGAAACCGGGCAGAACCTGTTCATCCTGATCGGCTTCGGCCTGCTCGGCCTGTCGTATGGCCAGGCAGCGGGCGCCGTGACCTCGAACTTCGAGTCGCGCTTCCGCTACACCGGTGCGGCGCTGACCTCGGACCTGGCCTGGCTGGTCGGCGCGGCCTTTGCCCCGCTGGTCGCGCTCGGCCTGTCGGCCCACTTCGGCCTCGCCTATGTCAGCCTGTACCTGCTGTCCGGCGCCGTCGGTTCGCTCGCCGCGCTGAGCCTGAACCGCAAGCTGGAGATCAAGGACTGAGCAAGGACTGAAGCTTGCTTTTCCCGAAAATCCGGCCCAACATGTTGTTCGGCCGGATTTTTATATTCAGGCTGCTGTCTAAGTATTTTTAGCTTGAACGGGTGTCACGTGACACGCAAGATCCTCGTCACCATCCCCACCGGCGCGGCCGTACTCGAGGGCATGCTCGAGCTGCCGGCAACGCCGATCGGCATGGTGCTGTTCGCGCACGGCAGCGGCAGCAGCCGCTTCAGTCCGCGCAACAATGCCGTCGCCGGCGAGCTGCGCGCCGCCGGCATCGGCACCCTCCTGCTCGACCTGCTCACGCCCGCTGAAGACGCCACTGTCCAGAACCGCTTCGATATCGACGTGCTCGTCGCGCGCCTGCACGCCGCCGCCGCCTGGATCGGCACCGAACCGCTCACCGCTCCCCTGCCCCTGGGCCTGTTCGGCGCCAGCACCGGGGCCGCGGCGGCCCTGCGCCTGGCCGCCGACAGCGGCACCGGCATCGCCGCCGTGGTCTCGCGCGGCGGACGGCCCGACCTCGCCGGCGCCGCGCTGGCGCAGGTCATCGCACCGACCTTGCTGATCGTCGGCGGGGAAGATGGCGTGGTGATCGACCTGAACCGCCAGGCCTTCGACGCCCTCGGGTGCGAAAAGGCGCTGGAGATCGTGCCCGGGGCGGGACATTTATTTGAAGAGCCGGGGGCGTTGGCGCAGGTGTCGGCCTTGGCCACAAGCTGGTTCGTGCGGCATATGTAGGGTGGGCACCCCGTGCCCATGCGAAATGATGAGCAGAGTTAGCCGTAACGGATGCGCCGACGCGAACCTTGCAATACCCCTGCGCTTCGAGAGTGATAAATCTGCTTCGAGTCTTCCTTAGGGCACGCTACCACTGTTCGTAGTTCCGCGTGGGCACGGGGTGCCCACCCTAGGCCAGCGCCGTATCGAGCACCGTCATCAGGATAAACCCGAACACCAGCGCGATCGTCGCCGAGGTCTCGTTGCCGTTCTGGCGCATCTCCGGAATCACGTCGTGCACGATCACGAACAGCATCGCGCCCCCCGCCGCTGCCAGGGCGATCGGCAGCATGCCCGCCGAAATGCCGATCAGCGCCACGCCGAACGCGGCCGCCACCGGCTCGACCAGGCCCGACAGCACACCCAGCCCGACCGAGGTCAGGCGGCTGTAGCCGACCGTGCGCAGCGCCAGTGCCACGACCAGGCCCTCGGGCACGTCCTGGATCGACACGCCGGTCATCAGCGAATGCGCCTTTTCCAGGTCGATGCCGGCATAGGCCACGCCGATCGCCAGTCCCTCCGGCAGGTTGTGCAATGCGACCGCGGTGACGAACATCCAGGCGCGGCGCAGCGAACTGGCGTTGGTGTTCTTCTCGAGCACGCTCGTCGGTTCGATCGCACGGCTCATCAGGAGGATGGCGCCGGCGCCGGCCATGATGCCCGCGCCCGCCAGCAGGCTCGCTTCCCACGGCCCAGCGCCGGCGGTCCTGGCGGCCGCCAGCGCCGGGATGACCAGCGAAAACGCGGTCGCACCGAGCATGACGCCCGCGCCAAAGCCGAGGAAGCAGTCGTAGGTACGTTTTGAAAAATTCTGTGAAAACAGGACCGGCAAAGTCCCGAGCGCGGTTGCCGCGGCCGCCGTGGCGCCGCCCAGCAAGGCGTTATGCATCTTCGGGTTGGCGTTCATCACCTGGTCGACCAGACTGCCGAGCAGCAAGAGGCAGCCCACCGAGCAAATCACCAGGCCGATGACGCGCCGAACCGTGAGCGCGCGAACGATCGCATCCGTCCAGCCTGGCTTGCGTGTTTCAGAGTCCATCCACGATCCTTTCTGTCCGCCGCTAGTGCGGATACCCCAACACCCCGACGCGGGCGGGGTGCCGGGGTGCATTTACACCTTGCACTTTTATACCTTACCAGCGCGCGGCGTGCACGGCGGCCGGAAAACCGGGCGCCGCCCAAGCCGCATGTCGATTACATTATGGTTTGCTCACTGCCGAGGCGCCCTTCGGCGTCGACGGATCGAGTCCGAGCTCGGCGCCGGTCTGCGGATCCTTGCTCGGGTCGGACATCGTGCGCAGCTGCATCTGCTTGAGCACCTTGATGTCGTCTGCCGGCAGTTTTACCTCGGCTTCGCCGGAACCGCCGTCGACCGCCATCTGCTTCTCGCGGTCGGTGACGAAGTCCCACTGCGGACCCTGGTTCCACGGTCCGCGCATTTCGCCTTCGCCTTGCGACATGTTGTAGTACACGCTCGAAAAGCGCGGGTCGACCGGCATTTTGCCTGGAGGGAAATTCGACTCCATCGAATACAGTGCTTTCTCGAACGACTTCTGGTGCGCCACTTCGCGCGTCATCAGGAAGCCGAGCGCCTCTTTCACGCCCGGGTCGTCGGTGAGCGCGATCAGGCGTTCGTAGACGACTTTTGCGCGCGCCTCGGCGGCGATGTTGGAACGCAGGTCGGCGGTCGGCTCGGTGATCGAGTCGATATAGGCTGCGGTCCATGGCACGCCGGCCGAGTTGACCAGTGGCGTACCGCCGCCGTACAGCACCTGGGTCACGTGGCTGTCATTGCCGGCGCCGGTGATCTTGCGGTACATCTCGGCTTCGGTGTCGACGGCCTCGGCCAGCTGGCCCTTGGCGCCCTTGTTCAGCATGGCGACGATGTGGCCGATCACTTCGAGGTGGCTGAGCTCCTCGGTCGCGATGTCCATCAGCATGTCCTTGCGGCCCGCATCGTCTTCCGACACGGCCTGGGTAAAGTAACGCATGGCGGCTGCGAGCTCGCCCTGCGGTCCGCCGAATTGCTCGAGCATCAGGTTGGCCAGGCCAGGATTCGGACCGCTGACGCGAACCGTATATTGCAGGCGTTTGTTATGTGCAAACATTCGGACTCCTCTGATAGATTTAGACTAAGCGTCCACGCGACAGCGTGCTACGCATCCATTTACGGCTACGGGGCAGCCGTCGAACATGGCTCATCTTGGCAGTGAACGAATAACAAGTAATCAGTAGCCTAGCCGTATTCATGTAGGACTGCGGCGACAATTTGATGAGCCGTTTCTTGGAAGACTCCTATCCCAGAAGAACTACTTTCAGTCACACAACATCTGGCCGGAAACTTCCCTGGTCGGGGCGCAACTGCCTGCGCGACACACCAAGTATCAAAGGCCAAGCTGCGCCGGTGAACGCGGGCCAACGTCCGGACACGCGCCATTGGCCGACAGAGCGCTGCGCCGGATTCCTACTTCGTGCGCCCAGCAGCGGGGCTAGCATCTTAATTATTCGTCAATACGGAGGGATGCCAAATGTTTGCCTTGAATCAACTAAGCCCGACCATTACCGACATGATCCGCTTCGATCACTCGCACGTGATGGTCACCTTCCACCAGTACACGAAGGACAAGTCGCCTAGCGTCAAGAAGGCGCTGGCGGAAACCATCTGCACGGCGCTGGAAATCCACGCCACGCTGGAAGAGGAAGTGTTCTATCCGGTCATGCGCCAGCTCGACAAGGGCGAGCCCTTCATCCACAAGGCCGAGCCGGAGCACAACGATATGCGCCGCCTGATCGCCGAGCTGCGCCGCACCAGCGGCTCCGATCCGCGCCACGACAAGCTGCTGCTCGAACTGATGCGCGATGTGATCCACCACGTGGCCGACGAGGAAACCACCCTGCTGCCGCAGGCGGAAATGCTGATGACCAAGGCGCGCCTGTCGGAACTCGGCTCGCAGATGACCAAGCGGCGCATGGAACTGATCGCGCCGAAAGCCGGCAAACTGGCGAAGAGCCATGCGGTGGGCTTCTCGGGCAGCACGACGGCGGTCGTCGTCGGCCTGGCCAGCGCCCTGTTCGCGATGCGCCACCTCGTCAAGAAGCCCGGCGGTAGTTCGACCAACACGAAGACCTGGTCGAATGCCAACTCGATGCCGCATGGTAGCTGAGGCGTGAAGCGCGCCTGCCGGCCTAGCCCAGCAGGCGCGCCAGCACCGGCTCGAGCGACGGCACCAGCCACGGTGCAAGCACGGCCGTGAGCACGCCGTTCAGCCCCATGCCGAGCCCGGCAAAAGCACCCATCTCGAGACTGACCTGGAACGCGCGCGCGGTGCCGATGCCGTGCGCCGCCACCCCGAGCGCAAAGCCACGCGCGGCCGGCGAGTCGATTCGCAATGCGTTGAACAGGAAACGCGCCGTGACGGCACCGAAAATGCCGGTGCCGATGACCAGCACGGCGGTCAGCGCCGGCACCCCGGCCAGGCGCTCCGAGACCGCCATCGCGATCGGCGTGGTGGCCGATTTCGGGCCGACGGTGCGCGCCAGCTCCATCGAACCGCCCAGCAGGACCACCACCGCGACGGCGCTGACGATCGCCGTCACGCATCCCGACACCAGCGCGCACAGCAAGGGCACGACCGAGCGCCGCATGCGCGGCAACTGGCGCGCCAGCGGCAGCGCCAGCGCCACCGTCGCCGGGCCGAGCAGGAAATGGACGAACTGCGCCCCGGCGAAATAGCGTTCGTAGGACATGCCGCTGGCAAGCAGGGCCAGGCTGACGAGCGCAATGGCGATCGCGACCGGATTGGCCAGCGGCGAATAACGGCAGCGCGCGTAAATGGCTTGCGCGGCGACGTAGGCGCACAGGGTCAGCGTCAGGCCGGCCAGGGGCGAGGCCGACAGGTAAACCCAGAAGTGGCCGAGGCTAGCGAAGTCCGGCATCGGCGTCTTCTTCGCAGTTTTCCTTGTCGTCCGGCAGCAGCTTGCGCAGGATGAGCGCGGTCACGGCCAGGGTCAGCAGGGTCGAGACGGCGAGCGAGGCGAGGATCGCCAGCCAGTGCCCGCTGCCGCTGCCGGCGGCGGCAATGATGCCGACGCCGGCCGGGACGAACAGCAGCGACAGGTGGCGCAGCAGTTCGCTGGCGGCCGCTTCGATGCGTGTTTGCAGCGCCGGCCACGCCAGTAGCGCCGCGAACAGCAGCGTCATGCCGACGACCGGGCCGGGAATCGGCCACCCGAGCAGGAAGACGATGCCTTCGCCGAGGCACTGGAACAGGAGCAGGATGGCGAAGGCGGGTAGCAAGGCGTCTCCGATGATGTTTGCGGCATCCGCATTCGCCGACCAGGCGACCCGTGCACGCAACCGGCAACTTCAAGAAAGGGCCGCAAAAGCGGCCCCGATTTCCTTACGCGACTTCCGCCGCCCCGATCGCCCCGCGCTTGACCTGGTCACGCTCGATCGACTCGAACAGCGCCTTGAAGTTGCCCTCGCCGAAGCCGTCGTCGCCCTTGCGCTGGATGAATTCGAAGAACACCGGACCCAGCTGGGCTTCCGAGAAGATCTGCAGCAGCAGGCGCGGCTTGCCGTCCACCACGGACCCGTCGAGCAGCAGCCCGCGTGCCTGCAGTTCGGCGGGGTTTTCGCCATGGCCCGGGATACGGCCGTCGAGCATGTCGTAATAGGTCTCGGGCGGCGCACTCATCAGCGGCACGCCTGCGGCGCGCAGGCTGTCGACGGTCGACTTCAGGTCCTCGCTGAGCAGGGCGATGTGCTGGATGCCCTCGCCGTTGAACTGCATCAGGAATTCCTCGATCTGGCCGCCGCCGGCCTTGCCCTCTTCGTTCAGGGGAATCCGGATCTTGCCGTCCGGCGCGGTCATCGCCTTCGAGGTCAGGCCGGTGTACTCGCCCTTGATGTCGAAGTAGCGGATTTCGCGGAAGTTGAACAGCTTTTCGTAGAACCCGGCCCAGAAGGACATGCGGCCGCGGTACACGTTGTGGGTCAGGTGGTCGATGAGCTGCAGGCCATGGCCAGGCGGGCGGCGATCGACCCCTTCGACGAATTCGAAATCGATGTCATAGATCGACTTGCCGTCTTCGAAACGGTCGATCAGGTACAGCGGCGCGCCGCCGATGCCCTTGATGGCCGGCAGGCGCAGCTCCATCGGGCCGGTCGGGATCTCGACGGCCTGGGCGCCGAGTTCCAGGGCGCGCGCATAGGCCTTGTGCGCATCCTTGACGCGGAATGCCATGCCGCAGGCCGACGGGCCGTGCTCGGCCGCGAAATAGGCGGCATAGCTCTTCGGCTCGTTGTTGACGATGAAGTTGATCTCGCCCTGGCGGTACAGCACCACGTCTTTCGAGCGGTGCACCGCGACCCTGGCAAAGCCCAGCTTTTCGAAGATCGGCTCCAGCACGCCCGGCGTGGGCGATGCGAACTCGACGAACTCGAAGCCCATCAGGCCCATTGGATTGTCAAACAGGTCAGCCATATTGTTTTCCTTATGATGCACAATAATCTCCTCCAGGCGGCGCGCCGGCCTCGTGAGCGGCGGCGCCGAGCGGAATGTTCAGGCCGCAGTCCTGGCGCGGCCCCCCCTGCATGCGCCGGCCTCGGGCCTGACATGGCACGGGCAACGTCAGCGACGGCAATGATACGCCAGTTGGGCGCCACTTCCTCGTGCAATCATGTCGAAACGGCATGCTGGCGCAGCATACCCGAGAACCTGCCCGCAGGAAGCTGGCTCGCTAGCGCGGCAGCTTCCTGCGGACGCTCCCGCAGCAGCGTCTTGATATCGTTGAGCAGCACGGCCGGATGCAGGCAGGAGGGTCGAGTAAATCTCCCGGACATCGCCGGCGGCGTCGAGCAGGTACACCTTCAGCATATGACTCGGCACCGGTACGCGCTGGCCGGGCGGCTGTATCGCGGCCACCGTGACGTCCTGGCCAAATCCGTCGAGCATCGGCGCCAGTCGAGCGCAGACTGCGGCGGCGCTATTCCCCGAAGGTGTCGGCAACCAGTCCGCGCAGCCACTGGTTGCCCGGGTCCTGGTTGAAGCGCCGGTGCCAGAACACCTTCGTCTGCAGCGCGGGCAAGGCCAGCGGCGGGGTGATCGAGACCAGTGAGAACGGGGCGGCGGCACGCTGGGCCAGCTTCTGCGGCACCGTCACCACCAGGTCGGCCGCGCTGACGATGTACGGCACCGCCGTGAAGTGCGGCACCCGGAACCGCGTCGCCGGCCCGATGCCCGCCTTTTCCAGCAAACTGTTAATGCGCTGGTAAGGGCTGTCGTTTGACTCGACCAGCAGGTGCTCGGCCGCGACGAAGCGCTCGAGGGTCACCTCGCCGGTCGCCAGCGGATGGCTGCTGCGAAACATGCTGACATAAGGCTGCCGAAACAGCAGGCGCTGGTACAAGGCTTCGGACACGTCGTCGAAGGCGCCGATGGCGAGGTCGACCCGGCCGCTTTCCATCTCTTCCTTGAGGGCGATGCTGCCCGCCCGCACCGAACTGATCCGCACCTGGGGCGCGATGCCGCGGCAGCGCTCGATCAGCGCCGGCATGAAATACACCTCGCCGACATCGCTCATCGCCACGCTGAAGCGGCGGGTGCTGGTGGCCGGATCGAAGGCGCTGCGCTGGTTCAGGGCGAGCGCCACCTGCGCCAGCGCCGCGCCGACCGGCTCGGCCACGCTCTCGGCGAAGGGCGTCGGCTGCATGCCCTGCCCGGTGCGGACGAACAATTCGTCGCCGAACAGCCGCCGCAGCCGCGCCAGCGCATTGCTCACGGCTGACTGCGACAGGCCAAGGCGCCGCGCCGCACCCGAAATCTGGCGTTCGCGGTAGACCTCCTGGAACACGGCCAGCAGGTTCAGGTCGATGGAATGGGGCTCGATCACGGCGGCTCCGGATATGGATAAGATAAATAGTCTACATTCATCTATTCATGTCGTAAAACACCGAGGCCTGGCTTACAGTGCGGTCTTACGCTACAACGAACACCAACACGAGGGAACGTGGATAAAAATGGGCACACAGCAGAACATTGGTACTGAGACCGGCTACCAGTCCGGCTTCGGCAACGAATTCGCCACCGAGGCGCTGCCGGGCGCCCTGCCAAAGCACCGCAATTCGCCGCAGCGCGTCGCCTACGGCCTGTATGCCGAGCAGATCTCCGGCACCGCCTTCACGGCGCCGCGTTCGCACAACCGGCGCTCGTGGCTGTACCGCATCCGTCCCGCCGCGATGCACGGCCCCTTCGAACAGATCGACAACGGGCGCATCGTCGGCAATTTCGCCGGGCCTGCCTCGCCCGCCCCGCCGCCGAACCAGATGCGCTGGGGCCCGCTGCCGATCCCCGACCCGGTGTCCGACCCTGCGACCGACTTCATCGACGGCTGGGTGACCATGGCCGGCAATGGCTCGGCCGAATCGATGAGCGGCTGCGCGGTGCATCTGTACGCCGCCAACCGTTCGATGACAAACCGATACTTTTATTCAGCCGACGGCGAACTGCTGATCGTGCCCCAGCAGGGCCGCCTCGAGATCGCGACCGAACTGGGCAATATCGACCTTGCGCCGCAGGAAATCGCCGTGATCCCGCGCGGCATCCGCTTC
Organism: Massilia sp.; assembly: GCA_028292765.1. Taxonomy (GTDB): domain Bacteria; phylum Pseudomonadota; class Gammaproteobacteria; order Burkholderiales; family Burkholderiaceae_D; genus Telluria. The sequence continues at coordinate 15,645 of JAQGLR010000301.1, forward strand.
CAGGTGCGCCTGCCCGACGGCGCGGCCCGCGGCTACATCTGCGAGAACTTCGGCGCCCTGCTGCGCCTGCCGGACCTCGGCCCGATCGGCTCGAACGGCCTGGCCAACCCGCGCGACTTCCTCACGCCCGTCGCCAGCTACGAGGAACGCGAGGGCGAGTTCACGCTGGTGGCGAAATTCTGCGGCAAGCTGTGGGCGGCGAAGACAGGCCACTCGCCGCTCGACGTCGTCGCCTGGCACGGGAACTACGCGCCGTACAAATACGACCTGCGCCATTTCAACGCCATCGGCTCGATCAGCTACGACCATCCCGACCCGTCGATCTTCCTGGTGCTGCAGTCGCCCTCCGACACGCCGGGCGTCGACACGCTCGACTTCGCGATCTTCCCGCCGCGCTGGCTGGCCGGCGAAGACACCTTCCGTCCGCCCTGGTTCCACCGCAACGTCGCCAGCGAATTCATGGGCCTGGTGCACGGCGCCTACGACGCCAAGGCCGAGGGCTTCGTGCCCGGTGGCGCCAGCCTGCACAACTGCATGAGCGGCCACGGCCCGGATGCGGCGACTTTCGAGAAGGCGAGCTGCGCCGACACCAGCAAGCCGAGCAAGGTCGCCGACACCATGGCCTTCATGTTCGAGACGCGCCAGGTGCTGTGCCCGACCGTGCACGCGCTGGCCTCGCCCCAGTTACAAAGCGGCTACCACGACTGCTGGGCCGGCATCCGCAAGAACTTCCGGCCGACGCCGTAAGGGGTGGCCCGACGATGCCGCACCAGTCCATCCTCGCCTTTTCGACACGCGGCCGCGGCACGCAGGACATCACGGGCGCCGTCGCGGAGGTCGTCGCCGCGTCCGGCGTGCAATGCGGCCTCGTCCACGTGTTCGTACAGCACACCAGCTGTTCGCTGACGATCACCGAAAACGCCGACCCCGACGTCCGGCGCGACCTCGACACCGTGTTGAACCGCCTGGCGCCGGACGGCGACCCGGCCTGGCGCCACAAGGACGAGGGCCCGGACGACATGGCCGCGCACGTGCGCAATGTGCTCACCGACACCGGCGTCACGCTGCCGGTGGGCGGCGGGCGGCTGCTGCTGGGCACCTGGCAGGGCATCTTCCTGTGGGAGCACCGCACAAGAGCGCAGCGGCGCACGGTCGTCGTAACGGTCATGGGCTGAGCCAACCTGCTTCGCATCATTCCTCCGCGCAACTGCGCACCACAGCAGCGAACGTACGCGATATCGCTGGAAGATTGACCCTGCGCGCTTTATCCACCGCGCATATCGATCACATCAGTAGCACGGGCACTCTCCGAATTAGGATAGGGAAGTTGAACAGCGCGACGGCGACCGCCGGCGGGCAGAATGCTACTTTCCCAGGAGCAGCCTATGGATGTCCCTCCAGCAAACGATGGGCTCGACCCGAGCCGCAGGAAGCTATTGAAAGGCGGTGCTTATGCAACCACCCTGGCGGCCGCTTATGGCTGGCTTTCCCCAGGCACCGGCACGGCGCAAACCGCGACCCCGGCGCCGAGCCCGGCGCCCTACCTCGAGCCTTTTCTCGACCCGCTGCCGGTTTCGCCAGTAAAATCGCCGACCCTGCTCTACCCGCGGCCCGGACGCCTGCCCGTGCCCGGCGAGGCGGGCCGCGAACCGCACCAGCGCTACGAGGAATTCCTGCCCCAGCGCGAGTACGAGCTCGTGGCACGGGCGGCCCGCCACAGGTACCACCTGCACCTGCCCGAGGAGACGGTCTGGGGCTATGACGGACTGGTGCCGGGCCCGACTTTCGTCACGCGGATCGGGCAGCCGGTCATGGTCCGCGTCCGCAACGCGCTGCCGCAGGAACATGTCGGTTTCGGGTCCCCCGAAATTATCACGCACCTGCACAGCGGGCACGTCGGCTCGGCGGCGGACGGCTTTACCGGCAGCTACTACAGCCCGATCAAAGCCGGTCCGAACCTGCGCTACCCCGGCGCCTTCTACGACCACCATTATCCGCAATACCCGTCGAATGGCGACCTGCGCAAGGTCACGAATACCCTGTGGTACCACGACCACCGCGAGGACTACACCGGCCCGAACGTCTACCGGGGACTGGCCGGCTTCTACCTCACATTCGACGCCCTGGATTCCGGCAGCGAGCACACGGGCTTGCGGCTGCCGAGCGGCGTTGGCCGCTACGACATCCCGCTCCTCCTGCAAGACAGGAAATTCGACTCGGGGGGCAACCTTGTCTACGAACAGTTCGATCCGGAAGGCTTCCTGGGCAACCACTTCCTCGTCAACGGGAAAGTCCAGCCCTATTTCAGGGTCGAAGGCCGCAAGTACCGCTTCCGGCTGCTCAACGGCAGCATGGCGCGCTGGTTCGAGATGGTCCTGGCCGACGAGGGCAACCGCTTCCACAATTTCACCTTCATCGGCAGCGACGGCAACCTGCTCGAGCGGCCGCTGACGCTCCAGAAAATCCTGCTGTCCATGGCCGAGCGCGCCGATATCATCATCGATTTTTCAAAGTATCCGCCGGGCACCAAACTCTACCTGCTCAACAGGCTCGAGCAGAACGACCCCCGGAAACCGAGCGGCGACCGCCTCAATCCGGGCATCCGCATGCTGCGCTTCGAGGTCGGGCCGCGCACGGCCGACAACAGCGTGATCCCGTCATTCCTGCGCCCGCTCGCCCCCATGCCCGACCCCAGGGATGTCGGGATCCGGCGCAAGTGGGACTTCGAGCGCAACAACGGACAATGGTCGATCAACGGCAAATTCTTCGACGCCGAGCGCGTGGACGCGGCTCCCGGGCTGCAAGTTCCCGAGATCTGGCGCCTGGAAACCTCCGGCGGCTGGGCGCACCCGGTGCACGTGCATCTGGACGACTTCCGCATCCTGTCCATCGACGGCAAGGCCCCGCCGCCGGAATGGCGCGGGCGCAAGGACACGATTCCGATGCTGCCCGGAACCAGGGCGGAAATCCTGGTCCAATTCCATGACTTCACCGGCAAGTACGTGATGCATTGCCACCATCACGCCCATGAGGATCACGCAATGATGATCCGCTTCGATGTCGTCCCGAAAAATACCTGACCTGTCCGGAGGATCCTGGAGTGAATGCCAGACGCTTTTTCATCGCCACCGGGCTTGCCGGGGCGGCGGCACCCGCGCTCGCGGCCAGTGCACGGGCCGGCGATTTCCCGAACCCGCTGCTGGAAACCCACACCGGACAAGGGCTGCGGTTCTATGACGATATCGTCAAGGGAAACAGGGCCCTGCTGTTCAACATGATGTATGCGAGCTGCCGGAATGTCTGTCCGCCGAATACGGCCAGCCTGCTCCAGGTGCAGAAGATCCTGGGGCAGCGGATGGGGCGCGACATCATGTTCTATTCCCTGACGCTCCAGCCCGACCTGGACCGCGCGCCCGACCTCGAGGCGTATGCCCGCCGCTATGGCGTCGGCGCGGGCTGGACTTTCCTGACAGGGGCGCGCAAGGATATCGAGGCGATACGGCGCAAGCTCGGGTTTTTCGACCTTGACCCGGAGGTCGACGCCGACCTGGCGCAGCATACCGGGATGGTCCGCATCGGCAACCAGGCAAGGGATCGCTGGTCGATGATGCCGTCGCAACTGCCCCCGGCCCGGCTGGCCAGGTCGATTGCCGAACTGGCAGACTGAGGCGGGGCGGCGAGAACGGGGACAGGCCGGCGCCCGCGTCGGCGTCCCTTCAATCACTGGAAATACGGCGGCACATTCCGTGCGATCCGCGCAAATTCGGCATCGGTCAGCGGCAGGCGCCGGAAGGCCGCCCAGGCATCGACCGGGCGCAGGTTGTCGCCGTGCGCCGAATCGCTGCCGTACAGCACGCGCGATACGCCGACCTGGCGGATCCGTTTCGCGAGCAGTGCCGCGGCATCCGGCGTGATGTCGCGGTCGGCGACCGAGGCGACGTCGAACCACAGCCTGCGCGTGGCCGGGTGGCGGCGTTCGACAGCCTGCGCCAGCTCGGCAAGCACCGCGCGCGCGGGCGGGTCCTCGAAACCCGGCCCGGTGCCGGCCATGTGCGCCACCTGCACGGTCACGTCGGGCGCGGCCGGCAGCACCTTCTCGATGAAGGCCCTCGCTTCGGCCGCGCCGTAGGGCCGCTTGTTGCGAATGCTCGCCCGCAGGTGCACGACGATCGCCATGCGCTGCGCGTTGGCCGCGGCGAACACCTCGGCCAGGCGCGCCACATGCGCCGGATTGTCGAGTTGCACATCTGAATTCCCGAGGTGCATCTTGATGCCCCGATTCAAGCCGGGTTTGCCGGCGCAGCGCTTGATTTCCTCGAGCGCGTATTCTCTCAAAGGCGCGATCCCGCACATCGCGACCAGGCGGTCGGGAAACTGCGCGGCCTGCGCGGCGGTCCAGTCGTTCTCGGCGCGCGTCCGTGCGTATTCGTTCTCGACCTTGCGGTTCGGGCTGCCATACATGTAGGCGGTAGACAGCAGCACGGCTTTTTTGATGCCGGCGGCATCGAGCAGCGGCAGCAGCTCCTTTGCCGGCAAGGGCTTCAGGCCGGATTCGGGACCGATCAGCTTGATGATCTCGTCGCTGAACACGTGCTGGTGGAAGTCACCGGCGGGGGCCGATTGCGCTGGCTGAGCCGCCTGGGCCCACCCGGCGCCGCAGGCGATGGCGAGCGAAATCAACAAGACACTGGTGCGCATGGGGTTCCCCTTGTTTGGATGCCGGACATTAGCACCTCGCCAGGCCCGCTCCCCAAGCGATGTGACGAGCCGTCGGAATATCGGGGCGAACGGCACCCCGTCCCGGATGAAAGGGGCCGTCGACGTCAGCGCTGGGCGGCCTGTGCCCCCCTCGCCGCCGCACCCGGAGCACGCGCTTCGGCACCCTCGTCCGTGGCGTAGCGCCGTATCGAATACGCGAACACCAGCGCGCCGGCGTACATGAGCACCCCGTACGCGCCCGGGATCGCCATCGCATCCTGCCTCAGCACGGTGCTGGCGATGACCAAGGCTAGCGTTGCGTTCTGCACCGCCGTTTCGATGCCGAGCGTGATCGACTGGCGCCGCGATAGCAGCATCGCGAGCGTGGCGATCTTCATTGCCCTCTCCGTGCGACGGAAAGCGGTGGCGTACTCACTGTTGCTTCTGAGGAGCAATGGGCAACGTCAGCAAATAAAAGCTGTGCGTCCTCAAACTTCGTGCGTAAAATCAGTTGAATCCTGTTAATTAATTTTCATGAGCACCAATTATGCCTGGCGCGTACGCACATATAACTCTGGTAAATATTGCAAAAGAAACAGAACGGCTTGAATCGGCAGGCGTGCCTATCCCTGCAATACAGGCCCTGCTCCGCCACTTCGGGTTCTGTGAACTGGGTGCGGTTAGCCCCGACTATCCCTACCTGCATTTTGGTCACGAAGAATCGAAAGTGTGGGCAGATTCAATGCATTACGTGCGTACCGGCGAGCCGATCAAAAAGGGGATTGAACTTGCGCGAGCACTTTCGGGCGACCGGCAAGCAAAGGTCGTTGCCTGGCTGAGCGGGTATGCCGCCCACGTCGTGGCCGATGTCACCATTCACCCAGTGGTCGAACTGCGGGTCGGCGAATATGCGACCAACGCGAAAGCACATCGTGTTTGCGAATTGAATCAGGACGCCTATATCTTTCAGCGCCTCGGCCTTGACGAAGTCGGCCGTTCGGAGCACCTGGACACGGGAATCTGGAGCTGCTGTGACGTAACAAACGCGCAGAACCTGGATCAAACGATTGCCGATACATGGCGGCGCATACTGTCGAACTGCCATCCCGCCATGTACATGGAAAACGAACCCGATATCGACGGGTGGCATGCCGGTTTCAAACGTGCGGTGGATGTCGCTGAAGAGGGAAACCGCATGCCGCTCCTTGCAAGGCATCTCGCCGTTAATTGCGGCTTGACCTACCCGGCAATTACCGATATCGATCATACGTTTATCGAGAATCTGATCACGCCAACCGGAAAAATGCATTATGACGAGCTGTTCGATAGGGCGCGGGACAACGTGGTAAAGATGTGGGCCATGATCGGAAAAGCGATATTTGAGAACGACATGGCGTATCAAACGGGTATTGGCAACTGGAATCTGGATACTGGCAAAGACGATGCCGGTAAGTTTGCGTACTGGCCGAACAAGCTCTCAGTCGATCACGCCTGACAATCCGGCGCGCGATAAACCCGAATAGTAAACTGGACTGATCTACATGCTTTTACAGAAAAGAATCCTGTTTTTAATCCTCGTCTTCGTCTCGGGATGCGCATCGACGGGCGAAAAGCTTTCGCCCGAGGAAATGTATATACGCGCCTCTGCACTGACGAAGCTTTCCTCTGCAATGGAGTCATATGTACGTTATGGCAGTCCCCTCGCTGGACAGAATGATGCACAGCTCCTCGCCGAGGGGACAAAGCACAACCCCGCGCTCATCACCAACATGGGCGACTACAAAATCAGGGTACTGAGCCAGGAGCGCCATGCTGTCGTATTGATGTGTACAAAAGCGGGCGATAGAGCGCTACTCGAAGACGCTGGCTGCACCGGGAAAGTGGACGCGCATCACTGGAAAAAGAAGAACGTTCCATGTGAATTCACGCTTCTCCTCCCCGCGACCTGCGCAGTCAGTCAAGGCAACAGAACAGGTGCAGGCGGTTGATGACCCATGCAGCGCAGGCAGAATTTTCCACACTAGTAACACAGGCTAACGGGCGACTCCCGTAACACGGCCAGGTTCGGCAGGCACCTCCGATCCGTCGGTAGCAAAGCGCCGCATCGAATACGCGAACACCAGCCCGCCGGCATACATCAGCACCCCGTACAAGGCCCCGGGAATCGCCATCGCATCCTGCTTGAGCACGGTACTGGCAATGACCAGGGCCAGCGTCG